>JAKLFG010000050.1 GCA_022711315.1 bacterium
GGTCCTTGTCGGCGGAAAGTATCTTCGCGTTGTAGTTCATTACGGTCCCCCTTACTTATACTTCTTCAGTATCTCGCCGAGCTTCTCGGGAGACACATTGGCGTGGATCTCGTCGTCGATCATGATCGCCGGCGCCGCGGTGCAGGTGCCGAGGCAGGCGGTGTGTTCGAGCGTGAAGCGGCCGTCCTCGGTCGTTTCGCCGATCTCGATGTCGAGCTCCTTTTCCAGCAGTTCGGCCGTGGCCCAACCGCCCGCGAAGTTACAGGGACCGTCTTTGCAGACGCGGATGATGTGGCGTCCCTTCGGTTCGGTCGACAGCATCGTGTAGAACGACACAAAGCCGTACAGCCGGTTCAGCGGGATGCCGGTGGTCTTGGCGACCTCTTTAAGCGTTTCATCGGAGAGGTGATTGCCGCACTCCTTCTGGAGTTTACGCAACACCGCCATCAGGTTTCCCTTCTCAGGCGCGTAGTCCTGAAGAAGCTCCTTCACTCTGGTCGATTCAAAACTCATGCAGTCCTCCTGCGCACACATATTGGTGAAACATGCAGACACTCGCACATATAACACAAAACAAGGGATATGTCAAGCATTTACAGATGGTTAAGTTGTTCACAATAATGAAACATGAATTAAAATACGGATTGAAATAGATACAACTGGCGCAAGTTTCTTATTATCTCCTAACAAAAAAAACGATAAGATATTGATTCCTCTATGGCTTCACGCGCACAAAGATATCCTTCGCGCGTTCCCCCGATCGGACCGCACCGATACAGGTCGCATGACGGTAACCGGCTTCCCGAAATCCCGCGAGCAGGTCTCCGGCGATGCCCTGTTCGCAACAGATGAGCAGACCGCCCGAGGTCTGCGGATCGCACAGAAGCATTTTCAGGTTGTAGTCGAGTCCTTCGGCGAAGAGTGTCGCATCGGCGACATGCTTCAGATTGTTGAAGGCGGCGCCGGGTATGCAGCCCATCTCGGTCAGGCGGTAAGCGCCGTCAAGGAGCGGCACGGCCGACGCGTCGATATCGATAACGACGCCGCTCCCCTTCGCCATTTTCAGCGCGTGGCCGAGCAGTCCGAAACCGGTGATGTCGGTGGCACACCGGACGCCGAATTCCTGCATGATCTCGGCGCCGCGCCGGTTCTGTTGCATCATGGTATCGAGCGCCGCGCGGTAGTGCTCCGGGGCCGCCTCCCCTATCCGGTGACCCGCGACGAGGGTGCCGGTCCCTATCGGCTTGGTGAGGATGAGCGCGTCGCCCGGCCGCGCGCCGCAGTTGCGGATGACCCGGTCGGGATGGACGATGCCGGTGACCGCGAGTCCGTATTTCGGCGGAAAGTCGTCGATGGTGTGGCCGCCGGCGACCACCGCCCCCGCTTCGGCGACCGCATCGGCGCCACCGCGCAGTATCTCGCCGAGCACGGCGAGGTCGATGCGCGCCGCCGGGAACGACACGAGGTTGAGCGCCGTCAGCGGACGGCCGCCCATCGCGAATATGTCGGAAATAGCATTCGTCGCCGCGATCCGGCCGAACTCGTAGGGATCGCCGCAGATCGGCGGAAAGAAATCGACGGTATGGATGATCGCCGTCTCATCGTCCAGTTTCCAGACCGCCGCATCGTCGCCCGTTTCGGTGCCGACGATCAGCGCCTCGTGGCGCGTGGCGGGAAGCCCCGCGAGCAGGGTATCGAGCAGTTTCGCCGGGAGTTTGGCCGAACAGCCGCCGTATTCGACGGTGGTCAACAGATCGAACTTCTTTTCCACGACAACCTCATTTCACATAGCCTTCATGGATCGTAAAAATGATACCGCTCTCCCGCAACAGCGCCGCCACCGGTTCGCGGTCGGCCACCGCCGCCTCGATGCACAGACCGCACTGCGACGATATCGAACGCGGCACCGGGATGACGGCGCACGGGATCTGCGCCCCGACGCATATCTTCTCGGCCGCGATGACGGCGTGGGTCGATTCGAAAAGGAAGAGTATCATCGCCCCTGCACCTTTTTCACCGCATCCCGCAGATAGGCGATATCGTCCCGGTCATGGTACGGCGACAAGGCGATGCGTACCGTCCCGTCGGGAAAAGTTCCCATATGGCGGTGGGCCGCCGGAGCGCAGTGGAGCCCCACCCGCGTCTCGATGCCGAACTCATCGTGCAGACGGCGGCCGAACGCGGCGCAGTCCATTCGGTCGCTCGTGAAGGAGAAGAGTTCCCCCTGCCGTTCCCGGTCGGCGGCGCGGAACACCCGCAGACCCTCCACCCGCTCCATCGCGTCGAGAAGCGCACAGAGGTCGGCGGCCGCGTGCCGCACGGCGGGAGGGTGAAGGAGAGCCGCCCGCAGACCAAAGATGCCGGCGATGTTGGGCGTCCCCGCCTCGAATTTGTCGGGAAGGAACCCGGGCATCTCGAAACTCTCGGAGTTACTGCCGGTCCCGCCCTCGATGAGCGGCGCGATGCGGTCGGGCTCCTTGAGATAGAGCGCGCCGGTGCCGGTCGGCCCGAACAGCCCCTTGTGCCCTGTGAAGGCGGCCATGTCGATGCCCGCCTCTTCGAGCGCCAACGGCGTCGAACCGGCCGACTGCGCCGCGTCGACAAGGAGCGGGACCGCGCCGATACGCCGTTTTATCTCCGCGAGCGGTTGCAGGACACCGTTCACATTGCTTTCATGGTTGACGATTACCAGATCGGCCGCTTCGTTCAGCGCTTCGCCGATCCGTTCGACCGCCACCGTGCCGTCGGGAAGCGACGGAAGCGTCGCCACCGTCAGGCCGCGCTCGGCGGCGAGGCGCATGAGCGGCCGCATGACGGCGTTGTGTTCCAGCGCCGAGACAAGCACCCGTTTGTGGGTGAAGGGAAACCCCTTGAGCACGAGGTTGATCGCGTGGGTGGCGTTGTGGGTGAAGAACAGGTGCGCCGCCTGCGTGACGCCGATCCGCGCCGCGAGAAACGACCGGGTCTCTTCGACCGCCCGCGATACCGCCACCGTCCGGGCGTGCGCGCTCCGGCCATAACTTCCCCCCACTTCATTCAGATAACGGGTCATCTCGGCCGCGACCTCCGGTGGCTTGGGGAAGGAAGTGGCCGCGTTGTCGAAATAGGTGTTGCGCTTTTCCACCGCGCTTTTCACGGGCAGACCACCTTCGACGCGCCGGTGAGCGCCCCAAGGATGTCGTACATATTGGATATCCGGCCGACCGCCACCCGTTCCTTGACCTTGTAGAAATCGGCGCAGGTGCCGCAGATGAGCAATTCGACGCCGCGCGTCTCCAGTTCCCGGAGCGCCGGCAGGAGCGGCGAATCGTCGAGCGCCAGTTTGACCCCGCCGTTGTAGAATACGATGCGGCGCGGGAGCGGCTCGATCTCCTTTATCGTGTTGACGAACCCCTTCATCAGTACCGCGCCGAGCACCTCGTCGCCCCGGCCCATCGTCTCGCCGGTTATGCAGATGATATGGGCGCCGCGCGCCGCTTCGGGCGTCACCGGGCAGTACTCGTCGGTGGCGGCGATGACCGGTTTTTCGATCCGCGACACGGTGAGATGATATTCGTTTCCCTTCTGCACAGTCCGGAACGGCACCTTGTTGTCGGCGAGGAACCGCTCCACATTTTCCTTCGCCGTTGCGTTGTCGATGAGGAGCAGGAACTCCGGACCGGTCGCCGGATCGTTCAGCGCCTTTTTGGCGAGTATCAGCGGTTTGGGGCACAACTGGCCGCGCGCGTCGATGGTCGGTATGGTCATCTTTTTTCCTCCGTCGGTATTCAGTTCTTTTTCGCGAGAAAGCGCAGATCGCCCTCCCGCCGGGTCAGTTTCTCGTTGTCGAAGATGGCAAGCAGGAGCAACGACGATTTGCGGTTACCGCCGGTGAGATCGCGAAACCCGGCGACGGTGATACCTTCGCCGCTCTTCTCAAGATGCGCCGTCAGTTTCGCGCGGCAGGCGTCGACCACCGCCCGGTCGATCACCTCGTCACCCATGCGGCAGATCGCGCCGGTCGCGACAAGGTGAAGCAGGACCTGCACCAGTTCCTTATCGCCCATCCGCCGTTTCGCGGCGAGTTCCTTCATCACGCTCATGAGCGGCACCTGCATCCCGCACTCCCTGATGTAGCCGCCGATCGCCTCGATATGGCCGCGCAGGGTATCGTCGATGTCGCCCGGATCGTGCGGCGGCAGATAGGTCTTCTCCTTTTCCTTCAGTTTCCCCTTTTCGACCTGCCGACGCAGAACGGCGCGCAGGAACGACTCGCCGGCGGTGTCGCGGTCCATTCGGAGCGCCCCCCGTATCTCGTCGAAATTCGCGCCGCGGACCGCGAGCGGATTATCCCGGCGGAACTGCTGTATCGCCTTAAGCGCGCCCTTGCGCAGGTTTTCCATTCCCTCTTCGGTATACAGCAGAAGTTCCCCCTTCTCCTCCAGTTTCACGATATCGTCGGCGATCCGCTTGGCGAGGCCGTCTCGCACCTTCTCAACGGTCAGGTTGAGCGTGTCGGCCACCTCGGCGGCGGTCGTGGCGCGGTGGAATTTCCGCACCTGCTCCGCGATGAGATCGGCCAGTTTCCCGGCGGTCAGTTTTCCCACCGCCGCGACCGCCGCATCCTTCGGACGGCGATGATGGAGCGGTGCGATGTCGACGACCATCCCGCCGCCGAGCGTCCATTCGTCGGAACTGTTGCGGATGACGAAGCGGTCGCCGTGCTGGAGGATGACCGGTTCGGGCAGGTGGAGCTGTACGAGCGCCCGTTCCCCCGTCGTGACGGCATCGCGGTCGATGAGGTGCATCCGCGCCTGCCGTTCGTAGGTGCCGACATGGAAGATCACCTGCGACCAGCGACCGAGCGTCACCCCCTGCTCGTAAAGTTCCAGTTCGGCGTCGATGAGGATGGTCGCGCGGAGCGGCCGGTCGGCCAGCACCATACCGCGGCGGAAGCGTTCCCGGTCGAAGCCGACGAGGTTCAGCGAGGCGCGGTCACCCGCCACCACCTCCGGCACCTCGGCGCCATGCCGTTCCAGCCGCCGGACGCGGAATCCTTCGTCGCCGCCCGGCAGAAGGTACAGCGTATCACCGGTCCGCGCCGTGCCGCCGATGACCGACCCGGTGGCGACCGTCCCGTGACCGGCGACGGTGAACAGCCGGTCGATGAAGAGCCGGAACACCCCGTCAGCGGGACGCGGTTGGATCCGCTCTATCGTCGCCCGTATCGCATCTTTCAGAATTTCCAACCCCTCGCCCGTCCGCGCCGACGCCGGGACGACGGGGGCCGTTTCAAGAAAGGTCCCCTGCACCAGCGCGGCGATATCCTCCTTCACGATCTCGCGCAACTCCTCGTCGGCCAGATCGCTTTTGGTCAGGACGATGATCCCGTGCCGCACCCCCAGTATCCGCATGATGTTGAGGTGTTCGCGGGTCTGCGGCATGATCCCCTCGTCGGCCGCGATGACGAGCAGCACCAGATCGATGCCGCTCGCGCCGCCGACCATCGTGTGGATGAAATCGCGGTGCCCCGGCATATCGACGATGCCGACGGTGTTCCCGCCGCCGAGATCGAGATGGGTGAAGCCGAGATGTATCGTTATCCCGCGCTGTTGTTCCTCCTTGTGGGTGTCGCAGTCGAAGCCGGTGAGCGCCTTGACGAGGGCCGTTTTGCCGTGATCGACATGGCCCGCCGTCCCCATGATGAGATGTTTCATGCCCCCTCCCTCAGCACCCGCGCCGTCTCGGCGGCGACATAGGGGATATCCTCCTCGGCGAGCGTCAGCACATCGAAAAGCATATCGCCCTGCCGCAGGATGCCGACTATCGGCCGGTCGATCGCATGGAGGGCAGAGAAAACCTTCTCGGCGAAGAGCGACCGCTCCTTCTGTGCATTCTTCCCCGAAAGGAGCATCACCGCGCGGCTCGGCAGTTCCAGCGACGGCAGGGTCCCGCCGCCGCACCGCCCGACGCTCCGCACCACCTGCGCCGCGACATTTTCGGCCTGCAGAGCGCGCAGGAGCGCGGATGCCTTTTTCTCCAACCGCTCCTCGCTCTGTTCCAGCATTGCGAACAGCGGCAGGTCACGGACGAGCGATTCGTCGTTGAAGTAACTCCGCACGACGCTCGATAGGACCGCGAGCGTCAGTTTATCGACCCGGAGCGCCCGCATCATCGGGGCGCTTTTGAGTAGCGCGATGAGTTCCTTTTTCCCCGCCACGATCCCCGCCTGCGGCCCGCCGAGCAGTTTGTCGCCGCTGAAGGCGACCAGATCCGAGCCGTCGGCGATCGCCGAGGCGACATCGGGCTCGCCCGTGAGCGGCAGCCCCTGCGGTCGCCGGATGAGTCCCGACCCGATATCGTAGAGGAACGGCAGTCCGCGCCGGTGGGCGAGCGCCGCCAGATCGGCAACCGTCACCTCCTCGGTGAAGCCGACCATGTCGAAGTTCGATCGGTGCGCCTTCATGATGAGGGCGGTATGCGGCGTCAGCGCCTTTTCGTAGTCCGACAGGCGTGTTTTGTTGGTCGTGCCGACCTCGACCATGACCGCGCCCGATGCCGCCAGTATCTCCGGTATCCGGAACGAGCCGCCGATCTCGACCAGTTCGCCGCGCGAAATGATCACCTCACGCCCCTTGGCCAGCACCGCGAGCGCCAGCATGATGCCGGCGGCGTTGTTGTTGACGACGATGGCGTCCTCCGCCTTGGTCAGGAAGGTGAGGAGCTGCGTCACATGGTCGCTCCGGTGTCCCCGTTCCCCCTTTTTCAGGTCGTATTCGAGGTTCGAGTAGCCGCGCACCACACCGCTGATGTCGACCAGCACCTTTTCGCCGAGCGGCGCCCGCCCGAGATTGGTGTGGATGACGATGCCGGTGGCGTTCACCACCTCTTTCAGGAGCGGTCGCGTCATGAAGGCCAGCGTCTCCTCACACTTTTTCACGATATCCTCCCCCTCGACCGGATGGCCGCCGTTCAGTATCTCTTTTCGGGCCTCGTCGATAACGCCGCGTACGATGAAACTCACGAGCGGCGCGCCGTTGCGGGCTATTTCCTTTTTCACAACAACGCTGTTCAGCACCGATTCGACGCTCGGCAGTTTCCGCAACAGCGCGTGCATTTCCTTTTTGTCCATGGGCTCCCGCATCCGTTCCTGTCCTCATAGACACGCTAGCGGACACCGCAAAAAAGTCAATCTCACAAACACTTCCTACTCCACGAGCGCCGCGCCGATCGCCCCCGCGAACTCGGGGAACTCACCGACAACCAGCGGCCGGGCCAGTTTCTCCGCCAACAATGCCGTAAAAAGCGGATTCCGGGCACAGCCGCCCGCCAGCATCACCGTCGGCGCGACGCCCACACGCGATACCAGCGAGGATGCCCGCTCCGCCGCCATTTCGTGGAGCGCATAGGCGATACTGCGGCGGTCGGCTCCCCGACCGATGAGCGATATCACCTCCGATTCGGCGAAAACGGTGCAGAGCGAACTGATCCGCACGCGGCTTTCGTTCCGGTGTCCCCGGTCGCCGAATTCGTCGATAGTCATTTCGAGCGCCCGCGCCATGATCTCGAGGAACTTGCCGGTCCCCGCCGCGCACTTATCGTTCATCTCGAAAGCCATGACCCGCCCCGCGCCATCGACGCGGATCGCCTTGCTGTCCTGCCCACCCACATCGATCACGGTGCGGACCGACGGATCGAAAAAGAGCGCCCCGCGTGCAAAGGCCGATATCTCGCTGACCGTGCCGCACGAAAAGGTCTTTTCGACCAGATGCCTGCCGTACCCGGTCGCGGTGATCGGCCCGACCGGGCAGGAGGCGAGGAGGTTGCGGCACCGTTCGAGCGGGTCGAACCCCGACTCCTCTTTTTTCAGCGTCGCGATCTTCCCCGCCTCCATGACGGCGAGTTTGATGTTGCGGGAACCGATGTCCAGCCCGATATGCGGCATGATCGCTCCTATTTTCTGCGGTTGCGGACCATTTCAAGGAACGCCTCGATACGGGTCTTCAACTGACCGGCATCCTCCATGGTATAGTCGGTCTCGACACGCAGGAAGGGGAACTCTTTCAGTTCCTTCGCCACCTTGAAACTTTCGCTCGTGTAGAGGGTGCAGAACTGAAGCGCGTAGTGGACGATGCCGTCGACCTTCAGTTCGTCGCGCATCTTCACGATGTTCTCGATCCGTTCGTCGTTCGGGGTGAAACAGGCGCAGTCGATGGTGAGATAGCGTTCGGCTATCTTGTCGAGCGCGTCGTCCAGACCGGCGAACTTCTCCGGGGTCAGCGCGCGGTAGTTCCGGGCGCCGACGCACGATTCCTCGCCGACGACCGCCGCGCCGGAGGTCTCCAGCAGGTGGTGCAGTTTCCAGTTCGGGATGGCCATGGGCGATCCCGACACCAGCACGCGCGGCGCACCGGCCGGGACGACACCGACCTTCTCCTTCACCCGCCCGTCGAGTTCATCGCAGAGTTTGTTCAGCATGTCGGTGAAACGGATCGGGTCGTCGTAGAAAGCGATCTGGTTGATGAGGAGGGCGTCAAGCCCCGATATCGGCGTCGGATCGGCGGCACGGAGCGCCGCGAGCCGCTGGAGCGCCCGCCGTTTGTCGTTCACTATCTTCGTCGCCTCGGCGAGTTTTTCCGGCGTTATCTTGACGCCGGTGAGTTCCTCCAGTTTGTCTTTAAGCCGCGCCACTTCGGCGCGCCACAGTTTCCGCCCCTCGGCCGATTTGGTGTTGGGCAGGTCCATGATGTGCATCTTGCCGGTGATGTCGTTAAAGGCCTCGTACGCCTTCTTCTTGCCGTCGCAGGTGGTCTCGCCGACGATCAGATCGGTCACCTCGCCGTAGGGGCAAAGGTTGGCCAGTTTGAAGCCGAAGAATGCCTTGATGAGGGCGCAGGTGTTGCGCGGCAGGTACTGTTCCGCCTGCGGCGTGCCGACCTCGGCCCCGGCGCACAGGCCGATGTAGATGCCGTTGGCCGCGAGCACGAGTTCCTCCGGCACATAGACGCAGAAGGTGCCGATGCCTTTCTTGCCCGCCTTCCGCGCGTCGACGATCTCCTTGATGCGCAGGCCGTGCACTTCGGAGATGACGAAATCGAAATATCCCATCCCCGCGGGACGGTTCTTCTGTGTCAGATAGATGCCTTGATAGGCCTCGCCGAGAAACTTCAACAGTCCTTCGTGATTCGGCAGGTCGAGCCCCAGTTCTTTCCACATCTGATCGTAATTGCTCATCTGTTCCTCCATTGGATACGGGTGTGTCGATATACCTTTGAACGCCTAGAGACCGGCATGGTGCGCGAGCGGTACACGCGTCGCCTCTTTCAAAAAATGTTTGTTTCGGTCGCAAAAATCCGTTAAGGACGGGAATCGAACCCGTTTGGCGTCACGCCGACCGGCGACCGCCGGTCCGGGGCACCAGCCCCACCTTACAAAAAAAACAGGGAACCATTGGCAGAGAGGGCAGGAATCGAACCTGCCACAGACAGTGTTATCCGCCCGCTACTGGTTTTGAAGACCAGCTGAGCCACCAGGCCCGTCCTCTCCAAACGGGGGAAAGATATTGGTGTTACGGGATGATGTCAAGTTTTAGGATGTCGGGGAAAAGGATGCGGCGACTACCACGCCTCGACGAAGGCGGTGTCGGTGTAGAGCGCTTCGAGGCGCGTTTTGTGTCCCTGCTCCATCCGGGCGAGTTGGGTGAACATCTCTTTCTGTTCGGGGTCCGAACTGGCCTCGGCGAAGTTGCGATACATGGTCATCGCCTCTTCCTCTTTCTTCATGGCCAGCGCGATGGCGTCGACGAAACTCATCTGGACCGACAGTCTCGGCAACTCCACCGTTTCCGCTATCTTGTAGTCGGCCGTCTCGGCGAACTTCAGTTTCTTCCCCTCCTCGACGAGGAACGATTCGAGCAGGCGCTGGTGCTTCAACTCCTCGTCGGCCAGTTCCACGAAGATCGACTTCAGCGCCTTGTTGGCCGTCTTCGCCGCCGCTCCCTCATAGAACTCGTAGGCCTCTATCTCGTTGTTCACCGCCATCAGCAGTATCTTGCGATATTCGTTCATGGTCCTCTCCTCCGTTGTGCCGTTTGGATCCTAGCCCTTCTCTATCTTGCAGGCGCAGACCTTGTACTCCGGTATCTTCGCGATCGGATCGAGCGCGTTGATGGTCAGTTTGTTCGCCGCCGCTTCCGCGAAGTGGAAGGGCATGAACACCGTCCCCTTCGGACAGCGCTTGGTGATGAACGCGCCGGTCACGATCGATCCGCGCCGCGTCGAGACCTTGACCTTGTCGCCGTTCTTCACGCAGATCGCCTCGGCGTCCTCCACCGAGAGCATGACATGGGGACCGGCGAGGTTGTTGAGCCCCGGCGTCTTGCGCGTCATGGTGCCGGTATGGTACTGCTGGAGGACGCGCCCCGTGGTGAAATACAGCGGGTATTCCTTGTCCGGCATCTCGGCCGGTTCCTTGAACGGAATGGCGGCGAAGAGGCCGAGGCCGCGGGTGAATTTGCCGATGTGGAGGACCGGCGTTCCGGGATGTTCCTCGTTCGGGCAGGGCCAGTGCATACCGGCGAAACCGAGTCGTTTGTAGGTCAACCCGGCGTACGACGGAGTGCACTTCCGCATCTCGTCGAAGATCTCCTCGGCCTTCGTGTAGTTCCAGTTCAGCCCCATTTTATTGGCGATCAACTGGTGTATCTCCCAGTCGTGCTTCGCCTGTCCGGGGGCGTTCACCGCCTTGAAGAGCAGCTGGACGCGCCGTTCGGTGTTGCTGAAGGTGCCCTCCTTCTCGGCGGGCGAGGTGGCCGGAAGAACGACATGGGCCAGTTGCGCCGTCTCGGTCAGGAAGATATCCTGCACGACGAGGAACTCGAGTTTCTTCAGCGCCTCCTCGGCGTGATGCAGGTCGGGGTCGGAGACCATCGGGTTCTCGCCCATGATGTAGAACGCCTTCATCTCGCCGTTGTAGGCCTTGTCGAAGGCGACCGTCATGGTCATGCCGACCTTGTCGCTCAGTTTCACGCCCCAGAATTTCTCGAACTTCTCCTGCACCGCCGCATCGCCGATCTTCTGATAGGCGGGGAAGACATTGGGAAGTCCGCCCATGTCGCAGGCGCCCTGCACATTGGACTGGCCGCGCAGCGGATTGACGCCGCCGCCGACCTTGCCCATGTTGCCGCAGAGCATCTGGAGGTTCGCGGTCGAGCGGACATTGTCGACGCCGGTGGTGTGTTGCGTGATGCCCATCGCATAGTAGAGCGCCGCCGTCTCGGCCCTGCCGAACAGTTCGGCGATCTGTTCAAGCGTCTTGGCGGGGACGCCCGACACTTTCTCGACATACTCGGGGGTATATTTGGCGACCTCTTCCTTAAGCGCCTCGTACCCTTCGGTGCGCTCCTCGATGAATTTCTTGTCCTCCCAGCCGTTCTTGATGATGAGATGCATCATACCGTTGAGCACCGCGACATCGGTGCCGGGACGCTGGCAGGCGTAGATGGTAGCGAAGTCGGCCATCTTGATCCGCTTGGGATCGATGACGATGATCTTCACCTTGCCGTCCACCGCCGCTTTTTTGAGACGCGCGGCGAGGACCGGATGACACTCGGAGGTGTCGGAACCGATGATGAGGGCCACATCGCTCTTGTCAAGACCGGCGATGTCGTTGGTCATCGCGCCCGAGCCGAAGGAGGCAGCCAGACCGGCCACCGTGGAGGAGTGTCAGAGTCGTGCGCAATGGTCAATGTTGTTGGTGCCTATCGCCGTACGGAAGAACTTCTGGAAGGTGTAGTTCTCCTCGTTGGTCACCTTCGCCGAGCAGAGCCCCATGAGGGCGTCGGCGCCGTGTTTCTGCTTTATCTCGGCGAGTTTCCCGGCCACCAGCGTGATCGCCTCGTCCCATGACGCCTCGCGGAACTTGCCGTTCTCCTTGATGAGCGGGGTGGTCAGCCGGTCGGGATGACCGACGAAATCGTAGCCGTAACGCCCCTTCACGCAGAGCATCCCGTTGTTGGTCGGGGCGCCCTCCGCGCCGGTGATGCGGACGATCTCGTTCTTCTTCCGGTCGACATGGAGTTCCAGTTTACAGCCGACGCCGCAGTAGGGACAGACCGAATAGACCTTCTCGGTGTCCCAGCGACGCGCCTTGCCTTTCGAGAGTTTATCGGTCAGCGCGCCGACCGGGCAGATCTGGGCGCATTCGCCGCACTGGACGCACGAAGATTCGCCCATCGGCTTGTCGTCGTCGAAGACGATCTCGGCCTTGTGGCCGCGATACTTGAAGTCGAGCACGCGGTTGGTGACGGTATTGTTGCACGCCGCGACGCACCGGCCGCAGGATATGCACTTGCTCCGTTCGACCGACACGAATTCGGAACTGTCGTCCTTCACGCTCTCGACATCGGCATACTTGAACGAGCCGCGCTCCATGCCCAGATAATAGGCGACATCCTGCAGTTCGCAGTGGCCGTTCTGGTCGCAGGCGAGGCAGTCGTGGGTGCCGGTCGAAAGGAGCAGATCGACGACGAGTTTCTGGGCGGCGAGCACCCGGTCGGTCCTCGTCTTGATCTTCATCCCCTCGCGCGGCTCGACCGAACAGGCGGTCTGGAGCGCGGGCATCCCTTCGATCTCGACGACGCAGACGCGGCATTTGCCGGCCGCGCCCACCTTTTCATGATAACACAGCGTCGGGATGTAGATGCCGGCGGCCTTCGCCGCCTGATGGATCGTCTGGCCCGGCTTGGCCTCTACCGGCCTGCCGTTGATGGTGATCTGCATGTCGGGTCCTCCGTATCGTTATTTTATGAGCGCCTCGAATTCGGGACGGAATTTCTCGACCATCGCCCGTATCGGCACCGAGAACGCCTCGCCGACCGGACAGAGCGTGAGCCCCTTGATGGTGCCGACGAGCCGTTCGACATTGGCGAGGTCTTCTTTGGTCCCCTGCCCCGACACGATCTTCTGGAGCGCGCGGACCGTCATCTTGGAGCCCTCTTTGCACGGCGTGCACTTGCCGCACGATTCGTGAGCGTAGAACTTCATCGCGCGCAGGGCCAGTTCCGGTATCGACCACTGGTCGTTGATGACCATGATGCCCGCCGAACCGAGCGCGGTGCCCTTCGCGGCGCACGAGGCGTAATCCATTTTGAGGTCCTTGAGTTCGTCCGCCGTGAGGATGGCCACCGACAGGCCGCCGACGATGGCCGCCTTGAGTTTGCCATCCACGCCGCCCGCCGCTTCGATGAGTTCGTTGAAGGAGACCCCCATCGGGTATTCGTAGGTCCCCGGCTTGTTCACATTGCCGCTGATGCCGAATATCCGGAAACCGGCGCTCTCGGCGGGACCGAACTTCTTGAACTCGGCCGCCCCTTTTTCCACGATGAACGGGACGCTCGCGAAGGTCTCGACATTGTTGACGATGGTGGGACAGGCATAGAGCCCCTGCGCCGCCGGGAAAGGCGGCTTCATGCGCGGCTGACCCCGTTTACCCTCGATCGATTCGATGAGCGCCGTCTCCTCGCCGCAGACATAGGCGCCCGCGCCGCGGTGAACGATGATGTCGAACTCTTTCAGTTGACCGTCCTTCTTCGCCTCTTCTATCGCCGTTTCAAGGATGTCGGCGATCCAGTCGAACTCGCCGCGGATGTAGATGAAGCCCAGTTTCGAACCGAGCGCGCGGGCCGCTATCGCCATCCCCTCGATGAGCAGGTGCGGGTCGTATTCCATGATCTGGCGGTCCTTGTAGGTACCCGGCTCGCCTTCGTCGGCGTTGCAGACGAGATAGACCGGCTTGGTGTTGTTCTTGGGGAGGAAGCCCCACTTGGTCCCGGTCGGGAAACCGGCGCCGCCGCGCCCCTTGAGCCCCGACTCCTTGACCTCGGCGATGATCGCCTCGGGAGCCATCGTGAGCGCCTTTCCGAGCGCCGTGTAGCCGCCGTTCTTTTTATAGACCGCGAGCTTCGTCGCGTCCTTCACGCCTCGGTTCTTGAGAAGCACCTTGCAGGTCGATCCCCAGTGCGATGCGGTCTTATTGTCGGGCATCTCTCCTTTTTTCAGAGACTCGATGAGGGCGTCGACCTTTTTGACCGTCAGGTTCTCGTAGTAGGTGTCGTTGACCTGAATGACCGGGCAGGTGCCGCAGGAGGCGAGGCATTCGACCTCGGTCAGGGTGAACATGCCGTCGGCGGTCGTCTCACCCGCTTTGATGCCCAGTTTCTTTTCGAGGTGGGCGAGTATCTTTTTCGCCCCCGCGAGGGTCGCCGGGAGGTTGGTGTCGACCTGCAGGTGGTAGGCGCCGACCTTTTTCTCGACATTGTACATGGTGTAGAAGGTCGCGACGCCGAAGGCCTTGGCGTCGGTCACGCCGACCAGTTTGGCCACCTCTTCGATATCGGCCTTGGAGAGGTTGTTCTTTTTCTCCTTCTGCACCAGCATCAGCGCCGGCATCAAGGCCGATTCTTTCCGGGGGTAGCGAGTCATCAGGCTTTCGATCTTGCTTTTTACTTTGGCGCTGATCATGCGACACCTCGTTAATGTGCGTCCGTATAATAATGAGCGACCGCTTCTTGCCGGGAAACTATAACGGAGCGTGGTGCCGTTTTCAATTTTTTTCGGAAGATACTTTTCAGAAATGATAACAGAAGGATAGCCGCGAAAAAGACCACGGGGCATCCCCTCTTTCCCCGGCAACGATAAAAAGTTGCCTCCAGCCGGCGGGGCACCTATAATGCCCCATCCTGCGGAGAGGACCTATCGATGAGTGGATCGCGCGAGAACGATTCGAAACGGACGGCTATAGCCATCGTTTCCTTTCTCGCGGTCATCTTCGCCCTTATCAGCGTGTTCCTCTGGATGCACGGCGAAAAGCGCGACTACCACCTGTACCTGCTGGGCGACGACCTGCGGACGACACCGCGGCTCCTCGTCCGGGTCGTTTCGCGCGACGGCTACCTCGTGCCCGACGCCCGCATCGAACTGGACGGTCGACCGACCCCGGGGCTGATCTTCGACGCGACGCGCCCCTTCCGGACCCTCACGCTGACCATCGGCGGCACCGCCTACGAGTATGAGGCCGACTTCGGCCGGTTGCTCGAAAAAAGCGCGCGGCGCCTTCCCGACGCATGGTTCACCGAAAAAGAGATACAGGAGGCGGATGCGGCGGTCCGACGCATCGCGACGGCGCCCAAACGGCTCTATGCCGTGCCCGCCGCCATCCGCCTGTTCGGCGAACAGCCCAACGACATCACCCTCTTCTGCTTTACCGATGCGGGCCCCTGCCCCGATGAGCGGGTCACGATCGGGGCCGCGTCGTTCGCGCTCCGCAACGGCATCGGAGAAGGGACGCTGACCCCGTCGTTCCAAGCGGAGATCATGGCGCGGTTCCCCGATGACACCGTCGTCCCGTTCCTGTTTCCCTACCCCGGGAAGATGTTCTCGCTCGAAAAAGAGGAGGGACGCTGGGTCGCCCGCACGCTCGTCGACATGAACAACATCCATATCGACTGCTGGCGCGGCGACCGCTGGGAGGTGACCGATGTGGTCGCGGTCCCGCCGACGGGAAGACCCCTGCCGCCCCACTACGCCGCCTGCGACCGGATACAGGTGTCGGGCGATCCCCACGATCCGGGCGGCAATTTCCTCGTCCGCGCCGCCGGCGCCGCGACGCCGCGCGATGTCGCCGACCCCTACTTCCGCGCGCTCCTCGACGATATCGGCCGCCACCGGCCCGACGCCGCCGCGACACTGCTCGAACGGTACCCCGCCGCCTTCTTCCGGCGGCTGAATGTTCTCTTCTCGAGCATCGAGGGCGAGCAGGCGTTCGAGGCACGCAAGAAGGAGAAACTCGCGGTCGTCTGGTGGCTCCTCGCGGCGGTCGCCGCCGCCGGCGTCGCGACCTTCTCGGTGTCTTCGTACCGCCGCTTCACGACGGTCGTCGGCGACGAGGAGGAGCCGATAACGCTCTCGCGGCGCCAGCAGAGACTCATCGTCATCGCGGCGAGCGCCGCGCTCGCGCTTTTTTTCGTCGTATTATTGTTGGTACTGAGGAATCTCGCGTAACATGGGCATCGTCAAACGGCTCCCCGAACAACTCATCGACCAGATAGCGGCGGGCGAGGTCATCGAGCGACCCGCGTCGGTGGTCAAGGAACTCGTCGAGAACGCGCTCGACGCCGGCGCGACCGACATCGTCATCGAGGTCGCCCGCGGCGGTCGCGAGATGATACGGGTCGCCGACAACGGCTCGGGCATGGGACAGGAAGACCTGTTCATGGCGCTCGAACGCCACGCGACGAGCAAACTGGCCGACGCGCAGGGACTTTCGCGCATCGCCACGATGGGGTTCCGCGGCGAGGCGCTCCCCTCCATCGCCTCGGTCAGCGTCTTTTCGCTCGCCTCGGCGCTCGCGCACGGCGACGGTTTCCGGGTCGCCGCTCGTGGCGGGGTGATGACCGAGAGCGGACCGGTCAGCCGCCCGAAAGGGACCGAGGCGACCGTCGCCCGGCTCTTCTTCAATCTGCCGGCGCGCCGCAAGTTCCTTAAGTCGGAGGAACGCGAGTTCGCCCACATCAAGGAACTCATCCAGCGGCTCGCGGTGACCTATCCGTCGGTCGCCTTCCGGCTCACACACAACGAGCGCGCGGCGCTCTCCTTCGCCGCCGCGACCTCGGCCGCCGACCGCGCGGCGGAGGTCTGGAAGGCGGGACGCGACGAGACGACGCTCGTCGAGGAGACGGCCGGCCACACCGCCGGGACGCTCCTGCTCGGGTCGCCCTACCGTTCCTTCGCCGCCCCCGCGACGGTGACGGTCAACCGCCGCATCGTATCCGACCGGCGCGTCAACGCCGTCATCTATCGCGTCATCCGCGAATCGGTCGGCGGCGACCACCGGCCGGTCTACGCGCTGTCGATGACCCTACCTCCCGAAGAGGTCGATGTGAATGTCCACCCGGCCAAGAGCGAGGTACGCTTCCGCGACGAATCGGCGGTCTTCTCGCTCATCGAGGCGCTGTTCCGCAAGGGGCTTGCGGCGCTCCGTGCCGGCGAACGGCCGTCTGAACTTTTCCCAAGCGCCCCGACATCCCCCTCTCACGCCGCTCTTCCGCACATCGCCCCGTCGGCCCGTCCCACGGGGACCGAACTCTTCTCGCCGCCACTTCCGCTCACCGGCGCCGACGCCGCCCCCGCATCGTTCTCCCCCGCGATACGGATGGCGAACTACCGCGTCATCGGAACGCTCTTCGACACCTACATCGCCGTCGAGATGGGCGACGCGCTCTACCTCATCGACCAGCACGCAAGCCACGAACGGATAGTCTATACCCGTCTGCGGGAGGCGATGGAGAAAAAAAGCGGGCTCACCCAACTGACGCTCCTCGCCGAACCGGTGCATCTCTCTCCGGTCGAGATAGCGATCTGGCGCGAACATCGCGGCATCTTCGCCGACATCGGCCTCACGCTCGAAGAACTCGACGACGAGACGCTCGTCATACGCGGCGTCCCGGCCCTGTCGCTCGATCCCTCGTGGCCATCCCTCGTGCAGGACCTGCTCGCCGACATCCGCGAACAGGGCTTCTCGTCGGCATGGGACGAGAAATTCCTGAGCATCGCGGCGGGCCGCGCCTGCAAACGGGCGGTGCGCGCCGGCCGAACGCTTGCCCCCGAGGAGATCGAGCGGCTCATCGCCGACATCAACGCCTCCGAGACGCTCACCTGCCCGCACGGCAGGCCGTTCTTCTTCGTCGTTCCCAAACGGGACATCGAGCGCGGGATCGGCAGATGATCGTCCTGCTGGGCCCGACCGCGTCGGGCAAGAGCGCCTACGCCGTGAAACTGGCGAAAGAACTGGGCGGCGAGGTGGTCGGCGCCGACGCAGTGCAGATATACCGCGACCTCGTCGTCGGCTCGGCCGCGCCGACACCCGAAGAGCGCGGCGACATCCCGCATCACCTCATCGGCATCCTCGACCTCGCGAAGGACATCAACGCCGGGACCTATATCGAACTCGCCCGTCCGGTCGTCGAGGGCATCATCGCCCGGGGCCGCGTGCCGATACTCGTCGGCGGCACCAATTTCTATGTTGACGCCTTCCTGAACGGCCTCTCGCCGGTGCCCGAATTGGACGAGGAAAAAAAAGAGGCCTTCGCGGCGCACTGCGAAGGGAGGCCGACCGCCGAACTATTCGCCGAACTGCAAGCGGCCGACCCGCGCTGGGCCGACGCGATATCGTCGCCCAACGACCGCCAGCGCATCCTGCGCGGTCTGGAGGTGCTTCATCTCACCGGCACGCCCCTCTCGGTCTGGAACGAACGACCGCGCGAGCGGGGCTGGAGCGGCCCGTACCGGAAGATAGCGCTCCTTGTCGACCGTGAGACGCTCCACGAACGGATCGTCGCCCGGACAAGGAAGATGCTCGGCGACGGCCTGCAGGGTGAGGTGTCGGCCATCCGCGCAAAGGGCTTCTCTCCGGCGAACTGCCGCGTGCTCGGCTCTATCGGTTACCGTGAGGCGTTCGATCACCTCGATGGCCGCATCGCTTCGAAGGAAGAACTCGAAGAACTCATCGTCATCCATACCCGCCAACTGGCGAAACGCCAGATGACCTGGCTCAAGGGCGATCCCGAGATAGCGTGGATAGCGGGCGCATAAATATCCTTGTGTAAGGTCCGCGATTCAGGTTCGGCGGTTATTCGTCAAGTGCACTGGGCAATTTCGCGAATATGGCCGGTTCATCGCCGGGTTGGATGAAGCGTTGCGCAGGTGCCGGAAGTAGTAAAATTTAGATGTGATCCCAAATGAGCCCCTCTCTTAATACTATGGAATGGAGGTGTGGAGGGAAAATTCACCGCGGCTTCTTTGTTGTCAACAGTGATCCTTCCCACCCAAAGTGCACACATTTTTCCTCATGCGGCTAGCTCCATAGTATCCTTTTCCCAGTTTCTTTCAAGTTCCTCCGGGGAGTGATCCTTCCCACCCAAAGTGCACACATTTTTCCTCATGCGGCTAGCTCCATAGTATCCTTTTCCCAGTTTCTTTCAAGTTCCTCCGGGGAGACATAGGAATTCGTGCTGTGTCTGCGTGACCGGTTATAAAATGTCTCGATATATTCGAATATGGCCGCACGGGCGTCGTCCCTAGTCGCATAGAAGGTCCAATTGAGTTCCTCGACCTTGATCGTGTGGAAGAAGGACTCGGCCGGCGCGTTATCCCAGCAGTTGCCCTTGCGACTCATGCTCTGCTTGATCTTGTACATCTTGAGGAGATCGCGGAAATCTTTACTGGCGTACTGTTTCCCTCGATCGGAATGGAAAATGAGGCCCGGCCTCGGTTTGCGTCGGAGACACGCTTTGCTTAGCGCACGGAGGATCATTCCCCGATGAAGCGTGTCGCTGGTCTGCCAGCCAACGACCTTGCGCGAGAAGAGGTCGATGATGACGCAAAGGTACAACCAGCCCTGTCTTGTCCAGATGTAGGTGATGTCCGACACCCAGACGGCATTCGGTCGCTTGGCGACGAATTTCTGCTTGAGCCTGTTCGGTGACGGCCGCAGCGGATGATCGGAGTCGGTCGTCACTTTGAACTTGCGTCCCGCCTTCGCCTTCAGGCCGAGCTTTCGCATGATGTAGGCGACCGTGTTCTTATTCACAGTAAATCCTTGTTCCCCGAGTTCCCGCGTCATCCGCGGACTGCCGTAGGTCTCCCGGCTTTTATAGAAGAGAGTAAAGATGAGTTGCTCCAGCTGGCGCCGCCGTTCAGCTTGCGCGCTGGGCTTCCGGTTCTTCCAGGAGTAATAGCCGCCCACTTTCACTCCAAGGATCTCGGCCACCTTCCCAACAGTAGAGCGCGAGCGGTTCTCGTCAATGAGGGTGTACTTCATTGCTCTGCTTTTGAAAAGATGGCCACTGCTTTTTTTAGTATGTCGTATCCCAGCTTGATGTCCTTCAGCTCCTTCTCCAGATCCCGGATGCGCTTCTCTTCCGGCGTCAACTCCTTCTTGCGTTCTCGAAAGGCTTTCTCGGCATTTTCCCGATAGTTCTTGCACCAACCGCTGAGCGTGTTGATGTTCACCCCGAGACTCTTCGCCACGGCGTTCATGGTACCATCTCCTTTTTCTACCATCTCTACCGCGCGTAACTTAAATTCCTTGTCGTACATGCGATACCGCCCATTTTTCATACGATCCTCCCTAGTTTTGCATACATGTTTTCCCAATGCAAGTTTGTTAAGTTTTCTTGGGGAGGATCA
>JAKLFG010000051.1 GCA_022711315.1 bacterium
CATGCCGCCGCCTTCTGTTTCGGGGTCGCCGCCGGGAACCGCATCGCCCGTCTGCTCGCCGGGTGTCTCGCTCTTTCGCTCATCGTACTCTACCCGGCCCGCTTCGCCCTCTTTCCCATCGAACCGCCCGCGTCCAAGGCGCTCGGCATGGGCAAGAAGTACGATCCGGACCAGAAGATAGAGTTCACCCAGTGGGATCGCGTGGCGCGCATCGATGTGCTCGCCAACAAGCGGTCGCAGGAATTCTTCAACTACTTCCCCGAGATCCCCAACAAGGTCATCACGATAGACGGCGACGCCTACACCCTCCTGTACGATTTTCCGTCGGTCAGCACGCCGGGGACCTTCGACTATCCGCGCATCGGTCTTTCGCTTTATTCGTCGGCCTACTATACCCACGAACGACCATCGGTACTCGTCGTCGGCATCGGCGGCGGCACCGATATCGTGACGGCCTTGCACCACGACGCCGCCTCGGTGACCGCCGTGGAGATAAACAAGGCGATGATCGCGGCGACCCGGGACCATTTCGCCGATCTCGTGGGCCGGCCGCTTCAGGACCCGCGCGTGCAGGTGGTCCACAGCGAGGGTCGCGGCTTCATCCGTCGTTCGCCCGACCGGTACGACATCCTTCAGTTATCGGGGGTAGACACCTGGACGGCGCTCGCGACCGGCGCCTATGTCCTCAGCGAAAGTTACCTGTACACCACCGACGCTCTGCGCGAGTATCTCGAACACCTGACCCCCGACGGCACCCTGTCTATCATCCGCTGGCTTTTCTGGCCGCCCCGCGAGACCCTGCGCCTCTGTACCGGCGCGGTCGAGGTGCTCCGCGCCATGGGGGTCGCCGAGCCGCACCGTCATATCGTCGTCATCGGTGACGGATCGCTCGCCGCGGTGCTCATAAAACCGCGACCCTTCTCGTGGCGCGAGATAGCGCTTATCGTCGAGAAAGCGGCCGAAACACCCCGCAACCGCATCATCTACGCCCCCGGCTTCGAGGCGCCCGACGCCTACTGGGACCCGATATTCGAAAAGCAGGCGTTCTCCCCCGTCGAAGGAGCGGGACATCTCCGCGCTTCGTTCCACCGATACTTCGAAGAGGTCGCCAAGGGGACCGAGGACCGCTTCATCGCCGCCTACGATTACGACATCACGCCGGTCACCGACGACCAGCCGTTCTTTTTCCACTACTACCGGCTCCGGCACCTGTTCGCGGCCGATTGGGGCGGCGGCGGCTCGCTCGTCGACAGCATGCCGATCGGGCTCATGATACTGGCGCTCGTTCTCGTGCAGTCGCTTCTTTTCTCATTCCTTCTCATAGTGGCGCCGCTCTTTTTCATGAGTTCGCAGGAACGGGTCTTCTCGCCGCACCTGCAGATACTCTATTTCTCGATGCTCGGCATCGGGTTCATGTTCATCGAGATCGCGCTCATCCAGCAGTTCGTCCTCTTTCTCGGCAACCCCTCCGATGCCATCGCGGCCTGCGTCGGGATATTGCTGGTGTGTGCCGGGATCGGCGCCCTGTTCAGTAAAAGACTGCTCATCCTGCTCGGTGACCGCCGGCTGTACAAGGTGCTCGCCGTCCTCATGCCGTTCCTCGTGCTCGGCTACGCGGTGCTCGTCCCGTGGTTCACCCACCGGTTCCTCGCCGCCCCGTTCGAGGCGCGGCTCCTCCTCTCTTTACTGGTGCTCTTCCCGCTCGGTTTCCTGATGGGACTGTTCTTCCCCACCGGCCTCACCATCGTGGGCGAGAAGAACGCCGGGTTCATCCCATGGGCGATCGCCGTCAACGGGGTCGCGGGGGTTGTGAGTTCGGTCCTGTCGATAGTGCTGGCAATGGCTTACGGATTCACCTTCGTGTTCACGCTCGCCGCCTTCTGCTACCTGCTCGCGGCGGCGAGTTTCCACCGCTTCGTGAAGAAGCACCTGTGAGAAGGATGATCTAGAAAAGTAGCGAGCAACCGCAGCCGGTGTCCTTCGGCGCCGCACCCTCAGGGAAGACGAGCGCATTGTCCTCGTCGGTCAGCACCTCGTCACCTGTCACCTCGTCGGTCGTCACTTCGTCGGTCGCTTCGTCGGGGGTGACCGTCTGATCGTCGACCGGCTCTTCCTCATCGACCTTTTCATCGGGCGTCTCCTCGTCGGTGACCGTGTCGTCCGGCTGCTCTTCGTCGACCAGCATCTCGTCGCTCACCGTTTCATCGGTCAGCATCTCGTCGGTCACCATCTCATCGGTGAGCATCGCATCGCCGTCGTCAACGATACCGTCCTCATCCGGCTGCTGACATTCCAGCGTATTCTTGACCGGATGAGCGCAGGCACCGGCATCACAGAGGTCGTAGGTGCAGTCGTCCCCGTCCTCGGTGCAGGGGTAGCCGTCGATGCGGGCACTGTAGGCATCGGTCGCCGCCGCCGGATCACAGGCCATGCAGGGATTCGTCGGATCGGCGACACCGGTCGCGACACAACTTTCCCCTATCAGGCACCCGGTGTACAGGGTATGGAGGCAGGTCCCTTCGCCGTCACAGACATCGAGCGTACAGGCACGGTCGTCGGTCTCGCAGGGGAAATTCTCTATCCGATCGCTCCACCCGAACTGGTCGAGCGCCGGATCGCACATCTGACAGGCATTCTCGGGGTTCGGCGCGCCGCCGGCGAAAGAGACCTCGTCGATGGTGCAGGTTCCGGTCTCAAGATGGGAACATGCCCCCGCCCCGTCACAGGTATCGGTCGTATATACGATGCCGTCATCGGCGCAGGCGACCCCTTTGGTGCGGGCACTGTAGGCGTCGGTCGCCGTCGTCGGCGCACAGTCCATGCAGTCGTTGAGGGGATCGAAAGCCCCTGTCGCAATGCAGGCGCCACCTATGAGGCACCCGGTGTAGAGGCGATGTTCACAGGCGCCGGCCCCATCGCAGACATCCCAGGTACAATCCAGCGTATCGGCCACGCAGGGGAAGCCCTCCACGCGGGCGCTCCAATCGTCGGGATCGTTCTCCGGATCGCACATCTGACAGGCGTTGTCGGGATCGGCCGCGCCACCGGCGTATTCGACGCCGAGGATGACGCACCTGCCCGTCTCGGGATGGGTGCAGAGCCCGGCACCATCGCAGATATCGGTCGTCCAGCCCTGACCGTCGTCGGCGCAGGCGAGACCCTTCGCCCGTTCGCTGTAGGAATCGGTCGCGAGCGCCGGATTACAATCGCGACAATCATTGTCGGGATCGAGCGCACCGGTCGCGACACAGGTATCGTCTATCAGACAGCCGGTCGCCACCGGATGACCGCAGTTACCGGCGCCGTCACAGACATCGGCGGTGCAGGCAAGCCCCTCGTCGGCACACGGGGTCCCGGTGATGCGCCCCGTCCACGCCTCGCGACTCGTCGCGGTGTGGCAGTACTGACAGATGTTGTCGGGATCCACTTCTCCCTCGGTGTAGCGCATACCGTTTATGTTGCAGACCGCGACACACGGTTCGCCGGCATCGGGGCATATCCAGTTCGGTTCTATCGCGGTACAGTCATCGGCGCAGCCATCCCCTGGCTCCTCGTTACCATCATCACAGGCCTCGCCGAGGACGAGCAGGCCGTCGCCACAGATCGGTGAGCAGGAGTCGGCGCCCGCGAGAGAATCCATCCCCGTCGGACAGCCGGCACAGGCGACGCTGCCCGTATTCGCCGCATAGGTCCCCTCCTCACAGGCGACACAGGCGATCTGACCGCTTGCCGGCTGATATTCACCGGGGGCGCAGGGCGTGCATGCCGTGTTACCGGTCGTATCGGTGTAGGACCCGGGCGCACAGTTCAGGCAAGCCATCTGACCGATGGAAGGATTGTATTGTCCCGCACTACAGGGGTCGCACGCCGTCTGACCTGTGGTCGCCGCGTAGTGTCCCGCCGTGCAGGCGGTACAGGCGCTCTGTCCCGTGCCGGCGTTGTAGTATCCCTTCGCGCACGGCGTGCAGGAGGCACTGCCGGGATTCGCCGCAAAGGTGCCGGACGCGCAATTATAACAAGAGATCTGGCCCGTCGTGTCCTGATAGGTGCCGGGGAGGCACGCGGTGCACGCGATGTTCCCGGTCGTATCGGCAAAGGTACCGGCCGCACAGGCAAGGCAGGCGCTCTGACCGGTAGCGGGGTTATAGGTACCCAGCGCGCATGGATCGCACGAGGTATGATCGGCGCTACTGACGGTGCCCGGCGTACAGGCGCTGCAACTGGCCGCGGCCACGGCACTGTAGTAGCCCGGCGCGCAGGTGGAGCAGGAGACGCTCCCGGACGCCGCATATGTACCCGCCACACAGGATTCACAGCCGGTCTGAGCGCCGTTCGGCACCTGTCCGGCCGCGCACAGAAGGCAGGCCGTTTTGCCTAAGCCGTCATCGGCCGTGTAGGTCCCCGGTGTACAGGCCAGACAGGCGCTCTGACCAGCGGAGGGGCTGTATTTCCCGGCGTTACAGGGCTCACAGGAGGTCTGTCCGGTTCCACTCTGGGCATAGCCCGCAGCGCACAGCGTGCAGGAAATGTTCCCCGTATCGTCGGTATACGAACCGGCCGCACAGGCAAGGCAGGCGCTCTGACCGGTAGCGGGGTTATAGGTACCCGCCACGCAGGCTGTACACGCCGTATTCCCCGTCGTATCGGCGTAGGTACCGGCCGCGCAGGCGGTGCATTCGCTGTTCCCCGTTCCCGCAGCATAACGACCGACGGGACAGTCCAGGCAGGCCGACTGCCCGGTGACCGGGGCATAGGTGCCGGCCGCGCATGCGGTGCAGGCGGTGCTCGCCGTCCCCGCCGCATATTCCCCGACCGGACATTTCGTGCAGAGGGCCGCACCCTCGGTATCGGCGTAGGTGCCGGTCGCACAGGCGTTGCATATCGTCTGACCGGAATTCTGCTGATAGTGGCCGGCCGCGCAGAGCGTGCACTCTCCGGAGCCCGGCACTGGCGCAATGCTTCCCGGATCACAGGCGGGACAGAAGGCGTTGCCGGTCCCCGCGGCGTAGGTGCCGGGAAGACAGATACTGCACGCCGTCTGACCGGTGTTCTGCTGATAGTGCCCTATCGCACATTCGGTACAGGCGATATTGCCGGTCGTATCGGCATAGGTCCCCGCCGCACACTCGGTGCAGGCGGCCTGACCCGTCAACATGTTGTAGTGACCGACCGGACACGCATCGCAGGAGTCCTGCCCGGTGCCAGCGGCGAACGAACCGGCGTCGCAGTCGGTACAGGCGTCGTTCCCGGTTCCCGTCGCATAGGTCCCGGCATCGCAGGCATCGCAGTGGTCCTGCCCGGTCGCCGCCGCGATGGTCCCGGCGGGACACGCATCGCACCCGGTCTGACCAGTGTTTTCCTGATAGTGACCGACGGCGCAGTCGGTACAGGCGACATTCCCCGTCGTATCGGCATAGGTCCCCGCCGCACACTCGGTGCAGGCGGCCTGGCCGGTCAGCGCATTGTACTGGCCGACAGGACAATCGTCGCAGGATGCCTGCCCGGGGTTCGCGGCGAACGAGCCGACGGCGCAATCGGTGCATCCGGTGTTCCCCGTGCCGGCGGCATAAGTACCGGCATCACACTGGGTACAGGAGGTCTGTCCCTCGAGGGCGTTGTAGGTGCCCGCCGCGCAGGCAAGACAGGCGTTGCCCGACTGGTAGGTCCCGGCGGCGCACGGCGTACAGGCGGCCGCACCGGCATCGCTCACCGACCCGGCGGCGCAGGGCAGGCAGGCGACGACCGTCCGCTGACCCTCGAGTGGGTTGTATTTCCCGGCGGCGCAGGGAGTGCAGGTGAAGCCATCACCATAAGTCCCCGCGGCGCAGGCGAAATCGAGTATGCGCCCCTTGATGCGATACTCGCCGCTCGACTCGATGCTTTCGTAGGCCAGCAGATAGTTATCGGCGGCTCCGCGCGCCAAAGCAGGATAACGCTCGTGGTAACTGTCGTCGGAGAGGACCCGTCCGCCCAGATCCATGATCGTTCCGTTCGTCGCTACCCGCGAGCCATAGATGTTGTAATTGCTACCACTATAATCCTGCCATACGACGAAATATTCGGTGCCGGCGAAGGCGACCGCCGGGTACTCCTGACCATTCGTCGCGTTCGCTATCGGGAAATTGCTACCGGTCAAGGCGCCGGTCGCGGCCACCACTCGCTGGCCGTAGATATCATAGTTACTGCCACTTCGTAAATCCTGCCACACCACCAGATAGTTGGTCCCGTCGAACGCGACCGCCGGATACTGCTGGTGGTTCCCCACGGTGCATATCGCTATGTTGTCGAGTACGCCGAGGGTCTTGTTCACTCGGCTGCCGTAGATATCGTAGGTGGCGCCGCTCCGATAATCCTGCCAGACGACCAGATAATTGGTCCCGTCGAAGGCGATCTCCGGATATTCCTGCTGGTTCGTCGCGTTGGAGAGGATGAGCCCCGACGCGTCGAGAATCGTACCGTCGGTATTGACCCGCGCACCGTAGATATCCCAGTTCCCGTTGCGGGCATCCTGCCACACGACCGCATAGTTGGTGCCGTCGAAGGCGACGGCGGGATAGTACTGGGTGTTTGTGCTGGTCGATATCGCGATACCGCTCGGGTCCTGGACGGTCCCCGCCGTGCTTACCCGTGTCCCGTAGATATCCCAGTTCCCGCTCCGGTAATCGTGCCACACGACCAGATAATTGGTCCCGTCGAACGCGACCGCCGGGTACTGCTGGTTGTTCGACGCGATGGAGACCGCGATGCCCGTTGTATCGAGCACCGTGCCGTCGGGAGCGACCCGCGTACCAAAGATGTCGTAGTAGATGGTACTGCGGTAATCCTGCCACACGACCAGATAGTTGGTGCCGTCATAGGCCACCGCCGGCGAGTACTGGTTGTTCATCCCGCTCGATATCAGTATCCCCGTCGTGTCGGTCACCGTACCGTTGGCGGCGATACGAGCCCCATAGATATCCCAGTTCCCTCCGTTACGGTTATCGTGCCACACGGCGAAATAATTCGTCCCGTCAAAAACGATGGACGGCAATTCCTGCGAATTGGTCGCATTCGATACGAGGATACCCAACGGATCAGTAGTGTTGCCGTAGGTATCGACCCGGGCCCCGTAAATATCACTGCCCCCGCTCCGATAATCAAGCCATACGACAAAATAGTTCGTTCCATCGGACGCTACCACGGGGTAATTCTGGTTGTTGCCAGCCGCGGAGATGGCGACGCCGGTGCCGTCGAGCACCGTACCATTCGTGGCGACCCGCCCCCCATAGATATCCCATGAGCCGGTACGGACATCATGCCACACCACGAGGTAATTGGTACCGTTGAAGGCGACATCGGGCCATTCCTGCGTGTTACTTGCATTCGATATCATGATATTGGTCGCGGTCGCCTCAAGTACCGTTCCATCGGTCTTTACCCGCCCACCGTAGATATCCCAATTCCCCGTACGGTAGTCGGCCCACACGACCAGATAATTGGTACCGTCGAAAGCGACGGCGGGATAATCTTGGTCCCAATTGGCGTTGGATATCAGTATGCCCGACCCGTCAAGAACGCTTCCCGCCCCATTCACCCGCGCACCGTAGATGTCAAAGCTTCCGCCGGTCCGGTAATCCTGCCACACCACGAACCAGTTCGTACCATCGGAGGCGACATCGACATTCTGCTGATAATAATTGGCCGTCGTCATGGCAATTCCGCTTGCATCAAGAACCGTGCCGTCGGGTTTTACCCGCGCCCCGTAGACATCGGTATAGCTTCCATTGCGATTGTCTTGCCAGACAACAAGGTAGTTGGTCCCGTTGAAGGCGACGGCAGGGCGCTGTTGATCACTATTCGCCCCCGATATCGCTATCCCCAGCGTATCGAGCAGACTTCCCACCTTGCTGACCCGCGCCCCGTAGATATCCCAGGTACCGTTGCGGTTATCCTGCCACACGACCAGATAGTTGGTCCCGTCAAAGGCAACCCGCGGATAGTACTGGGTTGAAGATTGGGGCACCGCGACCGGTTGGTCCATCCCGAATTCGGGTCCGATGACCGGGTCAAGCACCGCCGGATAGGTCGAACCGTCAACGAGTTCTCGCGGCACCGTCAGTTCGATGTTGCCGTCACGGAACACCGCCGGTATCGCCGTTTCTTTCTTATCGTTGTCTATCCACTTTGCGTGACCGTAACGCACCCCGATGCCGCTTTCTTCGGCGAAATGAAGCCCCTTTTCGGTCTCGCCGATGTAGGCCATCCCCGACACCGCGACCCGGATAACGATATCGTCCGTTCCGGTGGGACGCGCCGCGAAGGACCAACTCTGCTCGACCCCCTCTTCCGAGTTCCGCAGATGCTCGGTGACCACGCCGCGCGCTATGGCCAGATGACCATCCTGCGACTGCGCCGCCGCGCCGTCACCCAGCGAAACGGTCTCGAACCGGACCGGCGCGCCGATGATCGGGGTTCCCTCCGTCGGCTCGTGACGCGGCGTCACGGCGAACGCACCATCCTTCCGCGTTGTGACCGCATAGCCAAGAGCGCCACCGGTGAAGGTATCGCCCTCCGGCCTGAAAGCATATTTGACCTGCCGTATGACATTGCCGAGATCGAACGGCGCCACGACCTTCGCATCGGCCATCGGTTTTCCGTCGATCCCCGGAGAGACCTCCACGAGCGGCTGGATGCCGCTTTCCGCCGTTCCCTCAGCGCCGCCACAGGCCAGAATAAGGAAAAGCGAACAAAGGAACAGGACCGAAAGCGCCACCTGTCTCTCGAACACACCCCTGCTACTCATGGGAACCTCCGCCTCTTTGCTTTTAAGAAACCCTCGGGAAAGTTCTCCATTGAATCACTATTTGAACGATTTGTCAAAAAGTATGGGGGAATAATTACAGAAGCGAACAGCCGCAACCATTGTCGTCGTTCACCGGATCGATGGCGTCGGTGCCGGGTGTCTCATCGTTCTGTCCGTTGGCGTCCGGGGTCGACTCGTCGGTCACCGGCGTATCATCGACGACCGGCTGATCATCGGTGACCGTCGTATCGGTATCCGGCTGGGCCTCAACCCAATCGGGACCGGAACCTTCGCCGGTCTGCGGATCGTCATCATTCTCCACTTCGTCATCGGTCGTGGCACTATCTTCGACACAGATGCCGTTCCAGCAGTCACCGTCACCGCAGTCCTCGGGGCCATCGCATTCCGGTGTGCCGCCGCACAGACCGTTCTTGGCATTCTCGACCATCGCCTGCACATTGAGCACCCCGGCGCCGTAGCATTCTTCGTCGCTACCGTAGATACAGTCTTGTGTGCCGGCGGCGGCCGACTGTTTCACGCAGGCGATGACCTCGGCGTGGGTCAGGTACGGCGCGACCGAGAGCAGCAGTCCTATCGCGCCGCTCACCACCGGCGCGGCGCCCGAAGTGCCGTTGAAGAACTTGGTGTAACTCTGGTCGGGCAGGTCGTTCATGAAATGAGGGTTATACCCCATGCCGGCGACGGTCCAATCGGTCGTCACGAGCCCTTTGTTGTCGGCGGTGTCGAAGCCCGAGGGCGCCGCGATGTCGATGTAGATGCCGTAGTTCGAGTAATCGGTGATGTCGCCGGTCGAACGAAGCGCCGATACCACGAGGATGTCGCCGTGCAGATTCTTGAAGTTGTCGTTCCACTGGGTGTCGCAGGCCGAGTTCCCGGCGCCGAATACCATCACCGTCCCGCGACCGCCGCGGCCGTTCGCCTTGCCGTAGGCGACCGCCTCTCCGGCGTAGTTGTCGTAGGGGATGTTCGATTTGCAGGCGTCGCCGTCCTTGTCCTGATTGATGAGCCACGAGTTGTTGATGACCCACGCGCCGTTATCGACCGTCCAGGTGAGCGCCGCGAGTTTGCGGTCGTTCGGGATGTATATCTCGTTCCCGAAGTATTTGACCGGTAAGAGTCCGCAGTCCCAGCAGACGCCCGCGACGCCGAAGCCGTTGTTGCCGGTGGCCACCGCCACACCCGCCACCGCCGTGCCGTGGGCCCGCGAATAGGCGGTCATGTTGTTGCCGCTCGGGTCGGGATCTACATAGGGCTCGTTGGAGGCGAAACTGTTCCCCATGAGTATATGGGAATAGAGATCGGGGTGCTGGGTGTCGGTGCCGCAATCGACGATCGCGACGACCGAACGCGGATGGCCGATGGTCGTGTCCCATGCCTCGGGACTGTGTATCATCGGATGGTGCCACGCGTCGCCGTAGTAGGTGTCGTCCGGCGTGGTCGAAAGCAGTTCGGGCCGTTCGTACCAGACCGGCTGGGCCCATTTGACCGCGCCGGTCTCGACGAGCCGCGCTCCTATCGCGAAGGGATCGGCGTCCGGCGCGAGACGGACCTTGAGGTATTGCGGCAGACCGGTGACGGTCCCGACCGGGGTAAGCGCATACAGCGAAAGCAGTTTCTGCCGGGCCGCCTCGGTGGTACCGTCGACGAACCGGAGCCCCAGTTCGCCGGTAAGTTTCATCGGCGCGCCGCCGCGGTAGGAAACGGTGTCGCCCACACGGGTCATGCAGAACTTCTTGCCGGCGCCGTAGTAACAGGCATCGGCCGCAAAAAGCGAGCCCGATATAAAAAGGATCAAAGCACCTATGCATGCTCTCATCGCATTCCTCCGTACATCTAACTGTTTTTACTCGGCCTGCGAACCGGGAATGATGACCTGCACCTCGCGCGACGACAGGAACGCCCCCTCGCCGAGGACCCTGATGCGCGCCTTATACACCTTCGGATCGAGTGCCGTGTTGCGACAGAAATCGTTGTGAAAATGGACATCGAAATAGACCTCGGTGCCGGGCTGGACCTTGTAGAAGGTGGTATCGTCCTTGCTCGCATAGCCGTTATCCGGATCGGCCTTATTCGGTTTTGATGAAACGATGAAGGCGGCCGCACTGATGTCGTTGCACGACTCGTCCGATTCGGCGACGGTGTTTATGTCCTTTTCGATGAAGGTGGTGAGCTGCTTCACCGCATCGGCTATCTGATCCGAAAGACCATTACCGGTGGAATCGGCGGTGTGGTAGAGGAACGCGGTGCCGTCAAGATCGAGCGATGCCGTCATATCGGCCACCATGAGGAAATCATTCTTCGCGTCATCTGTCGGCGAATAGGTCGAATCACAATTCCCGTTCTCATCTTCCGTTCCGTCACATTTAAAGCCCGAATCGATGCCGATGAACTTCGCGTTGACGCTGTTCATCGCGCTGATCGCCTCTTCGAACGAATGCCCCATGAAGTTCGGATCCCAGCAGCCCTCGGGATCCTGGAAATAACTGGATTGCGCCGGACAGCTCGCCGTACCCTGGATGCCGATGACCGGGAATTTCTCGTCGGTGATCATGATGAATATCGGTAGGGCGAAGGTGCGGAAACACATCCCGCCGATGTTCCCCGCCTCACCCGTGCAGTCGGTCGGCGGCAGATTGATGGCGTTGGTCGTGTAGCCGCCACCGAAAGAGGCCTCTTGAAAATAGTTAGCGGTCAGTCCCTCACCGGTCGACGCCTGATAAAGCACCTCGACCATCGGTTCGACGCCGCCCCAGACATCGTCGGCGGTGTACTGGTTGACCGCGGTCACGACCTTCGCACCGTCGGTCGTTATCGTTTGATCGACCTGGAACATCAGGTTCTGCTGATAATGCTGGAAATGAAGAAAGCCGAAGGCGATATCGACCCCGGGCAGTTCCAGCGGTATCCCCTCGATGATCTTGGTCTGTATCTCGTCGCGCAGGTTGTTGAGTTCCTGCTCCATCGATCCGGAGAGATCGAGCATGATACCGATATCCACCCGTGAGAAATCGGTAGAGAACAGAAGCGTCCGGGTCACATCCTCCGGCGCCTGATAGGGCAGGACGACATAGAAAAGCCCATCGGGTATCTTCTTGTTCGGATCCTTCGGGTCGGCGCTTCCCGGGTGCTCCTTTTCGTAGACGATCTCGGCAAGGTCGTCCGAACCATCGTCGTCGGTGTCCTTATCGTACGGATCGGTGCCGAGTGTCGACTCTTCCTTGTCGGCCAGACCATCATTGTCGGAGTCTTTGTCGAGAAAATCGGGTTTTTCATCCTGATCGCTGTTCTTGCACGGCTGGGAAGGACACTCGTCCTTGTCGAGAAGGCCGTCGCCATCCGAGTCGGTATCGAGATGGTTGGGGGCGCCGTCAAGGTCGGCGTCGCCGCATCCCTCGACCTGGTTCGGTATGCCGTCCTCATCGTCATCGCCGTTCGGATCGTCCCACTCGCAGGCGGCGTTGTCCTGATCCGGGATCAGTTCGTCGTTCTGTTCGTCATCGGCGACCAAGACATCCTCGTCCATCGGCGTGGATTCACTGCCCGGCTCATCACTGGTCGCCGCTTCATCACTGTCGCCGGCGACCTCGTTGTCAAGCAGTTCGCCCTCCTCGGTCGTCGTACAGGCGATACAAGCCAGAAAAAGGAACACCGTTACGAACAGAAACCGCGTCATGACACGCCTCCCAGATTGTTGTGGTTCGGTACACCAATGGGGCGATTGTATCTTACCGGAAAAACAAGTCAAGAGAGAAGCGTCGCCTTATTTTTGAGTGAAAAAGCGGATCATTTCGCGTTCCTCACGCAACGGGCATCGGCCTTCTGCGTGCGGTCGAAATCATAGACATTCCCGTAGTTGAACCCGACATCCCACGCCCGCTTGCCGTTCTTGCCCCCCTGTATCGAGGAGGACCAGAAATACTTGCCTTCCCCCTGCCAGACGCCGACCTGCCAGTAAAACCCGTTCTCGCCGGGACCTTTGAGTTTCTGGCAGGAACAGGTGATGCTCAGGCATTTCGCCGCGAGGCACTGATCGCTCACCTTGCAGGCGTCGGTACCGCTCTGGCACCCGACGATGAGCGTCCGCAGCTCCGATATGGTCGGCAGGCGCCAGTCATCATGGCCGGCGAGGGTAAGGGCCTCGCAGTATCCCTCCGCCTCCTTGTGGGTCATGCTTTTGTCGGCGTGTTTCCTCTGCCACATGAGAAGACTTTTGGTGTCGGTGACCACTTCGTCCTTTACCTCGTACTCCTTCGGCTCGGGCAGCGCCGGGGCTAGAGCGGGCGCTTTCGGCTTCCCGGCCTCATCTTTCTTCGCTGCGGGGGTCGCCTCCGTCTTATTGACCTCGACCGCTCCCTCTTTCTTCGTCTCGGTCGCCGGCGCCTTGGGGGCCTCGGCCGCGACGAGCACGCCAACCGCGACCATCAGGGCTACGATGAACATTCCACGCATGATATCCTCCCGGTGCACTGTGGTATCGTTCCGCCCCGTTGTACCTCTTTTTCGAGAAAAGGTCAACGAAGATTCACTTACTTTTTGTCATGGGCTTGAAATCGGTGGCCTGCCATTTGAAATGGAGTATGCGTTCCGGCTGGAAGATGAAAAAGGCGATGCGCGCCTCGGTGTGTCCGGCGGTAAAACAGTTATAGTCGCCGAAGTCCTTCGCTTCGAAGAACACCGACAGTTCATGCAGGCCGATGCGGAACTTCCCGGCAGTTCCCCTGAACTGCACAAGTTCAAGATCGGCGACGGTGGCCCAGACATACCCCTTGAAATGTTCGTTGCGGGGATCGCGCGGGGTGACCTGTATCTTGTAGGCCGGCTGTCCCTTGATGCTCTCGATACCGACGACGGTGCGCAGGTATTCTTTTTCGCCGTTCCGGTCGAATACCGGGATGCCCGGTTTTGATTCGTGCGGGTCGTAATCGTCGGGGTCGGCCGGCTTGCCATCGACCTCATAGGAGAGGGTCTTGTATGCAAGGTCCTCGTAAAAATCGTCGTAACGGGTATAGACCACCTTTTCGGTCTTGACCAGTTCCATCTTCTCGGGTTTGTACCACTGGATCTCAAGGTGTCGGGTCGACTGACAGCCGGCGTACCGCTCATACATTTTGGCGTACTTCGCGGTCAGCCGCGCAATGACATCGCGTGAGATCTCCGGCGTTATCTTTTCGGGAACGGCCGGAGACGCCGGTGGCACCGGATCCTCCGCGCCAAGTAGCATCGGGACAAGAAGCAGAAAAGCAAAAAGAGCGCGCATACCGTCAACCTCTGGTTATCCGTGTCGCATGATCAATTGAAGGCCGGGGACACCGCAACACATGCGCGGTCCGGTACCGTTGCTTCCTTTCGGACCTAGCGGGGTTCGCGGGGCGCATTGTACGGTTCCCGGCCACAAGAAAAAATGGCGGAGAGGGAGAGATTCGAACTCTCGGTGGCATTGCTACCACACACAATTTCCAATCGTGCTCCTTCGGCCAACTCGGACACCTCTCCACAACAAAAAAACCTGGAGGAGAGATAGGGATTCGAACCCTAGGTACCCATCGCTGAGCACACTTGATTTCGAGTCAAGCTCCTTCGACCACTCGGACATCTCTCCTCACTTTGACATGGTCCTGATATTCCTGAAGAAATCAGTCAACATCGCGCCGCATTCGTCGCCCAGGACCCCTTCCACGACCTCGCAACGATGGTTCAGGCGCGGATCGGTGAGCAGGGTGTAGAGCGACACCGCGCCGCCCCCCTTGGGGTCACGCGCACCGAAACAGACCCGGGCGATGCGGGACTGGACGATCGCGCCACAGCACATGACGCACGGCTCCAGCGTGACGAAAAGCTCGCATCGCTCGAGGCGCCAGAAACCGACCTGATCCCGGGCATCCTCGATAGCAAGGACCTCGGCATGGGCAAGCGGCGATTGGGTACATTCGCGGCGATTGTACCCTATACCGACGATTCGATTGTCAAGGACCACCACCGCTCCGACCGGCACCTCGCCCCGTTGCGCCGCACGGCGGGCAAGAGCAAGCGCCTCGCGCATGAGTTGTTCGTCTCTCTCCATCAGCTCCGGTACGGTCAAAGCGGGGTCATTATAGTGCGAAAAGGGGTCTTGTCAATTTCAGGGCATCATCTTTACGAAAACCGGCCTTCCGGCGACAAAAAAGGGCGGAGCGCCGCCGCTTTTTTATAGTTTTTTCCACTCGGTACCGATCATGTCGGGCGTTTTTCGCGGCCCGTTTTATGCTTATCCCAGAAAAGAAATGAAAAAGAAGAAAGCGGTCGTTCAACCACGAAGGAGAGGAACATCATGAAAGAACAGGCGCTCAACAAGATGAAAGAGGTCATGCACGCCGTCTATTCCTTCGAGAACCATCTCGTCAAGAATCACGCTCTGCTTCTCAACGCCGCTCTCACGCTCTGCGCCCTCGAAGGGAGCAAGGCGAAACGCAGCAGCGATCTGGCCGAAGAACTCGGCGTGACCTATTCACTCATGTCCCGCACGGTCGTTCTGCTCGAAAAACGAGCCCTCGTCGACCGGAGCATCGGGAAGACCGACAAACGGGAGATGCGTTTCACGCTGACCGAAAAAGGGAAAAGATTGCTCAAGGAGATCCGGGAAGGATACGATCTTAGCACCTTCCTTTCCACGCTCAAGAGCCGGTAACGGCGGTCACCTCACTTCGTGGACCCAGCCCTGCGGCGCCTCAACGACGCCGGTCTGCATGCCGGTCAGCAGATCGTAAAGTTTTCGCGAGACCGGCCCGACCTCCTTGCCGTCGGCGTAGAAGGTGTGCAGTTTGCCGCTATGGAAGATACCGCCTATCGGCGTGATGACCGCCGCGGTGCCGCAGGCGCCTGCCTCGACGAAATCGTCCAGCCGGTCGATCGGGACATCGCGCTCCTCGACCTTCATCTTCAGGTAATGTTCGGCAATGTGCATGAGGGAGTATTTGGTGATGCTCGGCAATATAGAGTTCGACTTCGGTGTGACGAAGATGTTGTCCTTGGTGATGCCGAAGAAGTTGGCGGCACCGACCTCCTCGATGTTCCTGTGGGTCGACGGGTCAAGGTAGATGCAGTCGGCGTAGCCCGCCTTGACGGCGATCTCATGGGCGTGGAGGCTCGCGGCGTAGTTGCCGCCCACCTTCACCGATCCGGTGCCATTGGGTGCCGCGCGGTCGTATTCCGACACGCTGAACTTGACCGGCTGAAGCCCACCCTTGAAATAGGGGCCGACCGGTGAGCCGAAGACCGAGAAAATGTATTCGGGAGCAGGGCGGACGCCGAGGTTCTCACCGACGCCGATCAGGAACGGGCGCAGGTAGAACGAGGCGCCGTGGCCGTAGGGCGGTATCCATTTCAGGTTGGCGCGGACCACCTGTTCGCACGCCTCGATGAACATCTCGTCGGGGACCGCTACCATGAGAAGCGCGTTGGCGGAGCGCTGCATCCGCTTGGCGTTCTGATCGGGACGGAACAGCACCGTGCGGCCGTCCTTGGTCGTGAAGGCCTTGAGCCCCTCGAAGCACTGTTGGCCATAGTGGAGCGCACAGGCCCCCTCATCGATGTGCAGTTTGTTGTCCTCGGTGAGCGTGCCTTTCTCCCAGTAGCCGTTCTTCCAGTGCGCGATGAAGCGCTTGTCTGTCCTGAGGTAGGAAAATCCCAGTTTCGACCAGTTGAGTTCGACCTTTTGTACCTCACTCATAACTTCCTCCTGAAAATCATGGACCTTTTCCTCATAGCAACGCTATCGGGACCCCAAAAGTTTGTCAAGGATAGCGACAGGCCACCTAGAGAAAGAAATCGAGTATAGCGCTCGCTATCGAAAAGATGAAGGAGTCGTCGAGATAGGGCTTCACCTCGGCGAGCATCCTCTTCGACCAGAGGAATCGGGTGATATAGGCGGCGAACACTATGAGGAGGGTCGCCTTGAAGAAACCGGCGATGATGCCTATCGCCTTATTCAGGCCGCCGATGACCCCTTCCTGCGACTCGACGAGCCCCTTGAGCGCCCACATGACCAGCCATGAGGCGGCCACATAGATCGCAAGGAACGAAACGATGAATATGCCGTTGGCGGCGGGCCCGAACTGCAGGAAGACCGCTTTGACCGAGGGGAGCATGAACAGGACCATGAGCCCGATCATGACCCCCACCTTGAATATCTCACGGAACCCGCCGGCGAGGTAGCCCGCGAACATCGCCCCAAGGAAAATGAAGGTGCAGACCAGATCGACCATGCCGCCGCTCAAAAAAAGAAGGGGGACCAATAACGATCCCCCGCCGGAATTCCTGTCACGCTATCGCGGGTCATTCGTCTTTCTTCTTGGCGCTCTTTTTCTTGGCCGGTTCTTTTTCCTCGGCCTTTTCCTTTTTCGCCTTGGCCTCCTTCTTGGGGGCCTCCTCCTTCTTGGCGGGCGCCTTCTTCACGGCGGGCTTTTTCGCTTTCGCCGGTTTCTTCTCGCCGGACGCCTCTTCCTCGAGTTTCTTCCCCGTCAGCACTTCGTACAGGTACTCGATGATGGCGGTGGGCGCGGCGTCGCCGCGGCGGAAACCAAGTTTCACCACGCGGGTGTAACCGCCTTTCCGTTCGGCGAACTTCGGCGCGATCTCTTCCATGAGTTTCGGGATCAGGAGTTCGCGTTCCGACTTGATGTATTTCGTGAGTTGCACATAGGCGGCGTGCGAACGCTTCTTCGCGATGGTCACGACCCGGTCGGCGAGCCGTTGCAACTCTTTCGCGCGGACGAGCGTTGTCGTGATGCGGCCATGCTTGATGAGCGACTGCAACAGGTTCGTCAGCATCGCCTCGCGGTGTTCCGTCGGACGCCCCAGCCGCTTATTGTCTTTTTTATGCCTCATGATGGTCTCCCTTACTTGCCTTCTTTTTCTTTCTTTTTCTCTATCTGATCAAGGATGCGCTGGTCGGGGAAGTTGGGCAACTCCATCCCGAAATACAGTCCCATATTGAGGAGTATGAGTTTTATCTCGTTCAGCGACTTGCGGCCGAAATTCTTCGTTTTGAGCATCTCCGCCTCGCTCTTCTTCACCAGATCGCCGACGAAACGGATATTGGCGCTCTTCAGGCAATTGTAGGAGCGGACCGACAGATCGAGGTCATCTATGGTCTTGTAGAGATTCCAGTCGGTCTCTTCGGACAGGTCGCCCTCCTTGCCTTCGGTCTCCTCCTCTATGGCGAAGTTGATGAGGAATCGTGTGTGCTCCCGCAGGATCATCGACGCATACGCCAGCGCATCGCGCGGATGCATCGCGCCGTCGGTCTCCACCTCGATGGTCAGTTTGTCGTAATTGAAGTTGTTCTTCACGCGGGCGCCGGTGATGGCGTAACTTACGCGAACCACCGGGGAGAAGAACGAATCTATCGGGATGAAACCCTCGCTGTACAGAGAGGGATCGTGATCCTCGGCGGGGACATAGCCGCGTCCGGACATCACGAGCAGTTCCATCTCGACATCGACATTCTCATCCATCTCGAAGAGCACCTGATCCTTGTTGAGTATCTTGATCGCGGCCGTTTCGGGGATATCGCCGGCCGTCACCATGCCCTTATTCTTCCTACGCAGGACCAGATGATGCATCTTCTCCTCGTGCGCGACGAAACGGATCTGCTTGAGATTGAGGAAGACATTGACCACATCCTCCTTGACCCCCGGGATGGTCGAGAACTCGTGCTCCACCCCTTTGATCTTCACCGCCACGATCGCCGCTCCGCGTATGGAGGACAGCAATATCCTCCGCAGAGAGTTCCCCAGCGTGATCCCATACCCCTTCATGAGCGGCTCGCATATGAATCGGGCAAAGGTGCCCGCTTCGTTCTGCTCGACCACCTTCACCTCTTTCGGCATAATAAGCGTTTTCCAGTTCTGACGATACATCCCGGGCACCTCGCAGTTTACTTGGAATAAAGCTCGACGATAAGATTCTCCTTGATGTCGGCCGAGATATCGGTCCGTTCGGGTTCCCGAAGCACCGATCCCTTGAATTGCTCCTTCTCGAGTTGGAGCCATGTCGGGACCTGTACCCGCTCCCCGGCATATTCGAGGGACGCCTTGAACACCGGTGTCGTCCTGCTGGCTTCCTTTATCTGTATGACATCGCCCTGCTTGACGATGAACGACGCGATATCGGTGATCTTGCCGTTGACAAGAAAATGGCGATGGCTGATGAGTTGCCTCGCCTGCGCACGGCTCGACGCCATCCCTAGGCGGAACACTACATTATCCAGACGCCGCTCGAGCAGATTGAGGAGGTTCTCGCCGGTGGCCCCTTTCTTTTTGACGGCACGGTCGTAGAACAGCCGGAACTGGCTTTCCAGAAGACCATACATGAATTTCACCTTCTGCTTCTCGCGCAACTGGACCCGATAATCGGTGGTGCGTTTACGATCCTTGCCGTGCTGACCGGGGCCGTAGGGACGACGGTCATAGGCACATTTCTCGGAATGACACCGCTCGCCCTTCAGGAAAAGTTTCGCCCCTTCCTTGCGGCAGATCTTGCAACTGCTTTCCTTGTACTTCGCCAAAGCTTCCTCCTTTTACCTTCGATTAAAAGTTTACGCTTCCGACAACTATACTCTTCTCCGTTTCGCCGGCCGGCACCCATTGTGCGGGATCGGCGTGATGTCACGGAGGAGCATGATGTTGTATCCGGCGTTGCCGAGCCCGCGGATGGCCGCCTCGCGACCGTTGCCCGGACCTTTCACATCCACACTGAGTGTGCGCAGGCCGTATTCTTTCGCTTTCTTGCCGGCATCCTCGGCCGCCATCTGAGCGGCATAAGGAGTGCTCTTCTTGGAACCGCGAAACCCCTTGAGCCCCGCACTCGACCAGCT
>JAKLFG010000052.1 GCA_022711315.1 bacterium
CCAAGAGCCAAGAGCCAAGAGCCAAGAGCCAAGAGCCAAGAGCCAAGAGCCAAGAGCCAAGAGCCAAGAGCCAAGAGCCAAGAGCCAAGAGCCAAGAGCCATCTAACCGCTCGCACAAAAGCAATCATACAGCACCAATCAATAACTTGCGGAGGAATCTTATCATGAAAAAGCAGGCGACTTTCCACAACGCTTTTCGACTTGTTCTATTGGCAGGTGTGATTTCATTGATCCTTGGCCCGCTATCCGGATGCAAGAAAATCAACAATATTCTTTTTGAGTATATGCCCCAAGATATCGGCGAAAGCGATTTAAAAGGATGGGCTTCAGGATGTTGGGGTGATGTTAAGATATTAAAAAAAGGGGATCTCATGGAAGAAGATCCTGATATGAAAAAACTCGCAGAAGCGTTTGATGATGCGGCCGCAGAACTTGGTGCCGAGAAAACCATAAAAAGTCGAGGCGATATTTGTCGTCAGCAAACCGTAGTGTATCAGTGCAAGCACAATGCAGCTGATTCGGATTACGACAAAGAAACAGAGCAAGATTTTTATAGGTGCAAAGACAAGTATGGCGAATGGGGTCTCTGGTCGGTTGAGCCAATACCTGTGAAAGAATTCCCGCAAGAGCCTATTAAATCAACGGATATTCAGGGATGGCCAACGGGCTGTTGGGGTGATGTAAGAATTGAAAAAAGCGGAGCAATGAGAGTTAACCCTGAGACAAAATGCCAGAAAACAAACATAGAATACATATGCAAGTATCATCCAAAAAACAATAGCGAATGGAATATTAAAGCTCCCTTTTACAGGTGTCAAGATGACACAGGGAAATGGGGACTTTGGAATGAAGAAGCAAAATTTGTTGCTAGTTGGCCAGAACCAATAACTCATCCAACAGAAGATGAAATGAGAGGTTGGCTCACAGGTTGCTACGACGATTTTGTATTAAAAGATTATGGCCGCATGCAATATGTCAACAGAGCATACCCCAAATGGAACTCCCAGCAAATTTCAGTTTTGAAAGAGAGTATGTCTAAATTTGCATCTAAATCAGATGTGGACAAAATGATTGAAGACACTTTAGAAAAAACAAAGACCATAAGACATTTTGTGATGAGCAATTATGGCGATAAATGTGTGATGTTGGATGCTAATTATTTTTGTGGAAAAGAACAAGAGGCTAATTCAGAGCAAACAAAAAACAAATTTGTGAAATGCAAAAACGATAAGAATCAATGGGGTGTATGGAAAAAAATAACGAAAGGGGAGTCGGACATTGGATATTTGGAAAAACAGCCAACGGTTGATCTGACGATCCTCACTGATGCCCGTTGCACCAATTGTGTCGTCGATACGATCATCAACCAGATGAAAAAAATCTTTCCCAGCCTTGTCGAGAAGAAACTCGATTACGGTACCGAAGATGGCAAAAAACTTTATGAGTCCCTCAAGACGACCGAGGCGCGCCTGCTTCCCGCGTTCCTGTTCGACAAGAATGTAACCGAAGACCCCGGTTACCAACAGGTCGCCAAATGGATGCTCGATGTCAACGACAAGAAGATGCTCCTCGTCGGCGGCAAGTTCGATCCGACCGCCGAGATCTGCGACAATCAGATCGATGACACCGGGAACGGCAAAGTCGACTGCGACGATGATGCCTGCAAGAACGACCTCGCCTGCCGCAAAGAGACAAAGGAACGGCTCGACCTGTTCGTCATGAGCCAGTGCCCCCACGGCATCAAGGCGCTCGACGCGATGAAAGAGATGTTCAAGGCGTTCGGCAACAAGATCGACTTCCATGTCAACTACATTGCCAATCAAACGACCGATGGTAAATTCGAGTCGTTGCATGGTCAAGGCGAGGTCGACGAGGATATCCGCCAACTCTGTGTGGCGAAATATTATAATAAAGACTTCGAGTATATGAAATACATCTGGTGCCGCAATTCCGATATTCGTAGTGAAGATTGGGGGAAATGTGCCACCGATGGCATCGACGCTAGCATTATCGAGAATTGCTCCATTGGCGATGAAGGCAAAAAGCTCTTTTCCGAGAACATTAGGATTGCCAAGGATCTCAAGATTAGTGCCAGCCCGACCTGGATTGTCAACAACAAGTTCAAATTTGGCGGCACTACCGCTTCCGACATCAAGAAGCAATATTGTTCTCAAAATCCGGGGAAGAATGGCTGTGAGTAAGGTTCTTCAGTATAGGAAAATAAGAGGATGGATCCATGAGTAAGCGGGAAATGACCGTTATCAATGTCACGGAAGTTACTATCGTCAAGGGCAAAACCAAAGACATCAGAATTAATTTTGATGGCTCTGATGTTAAAATTCCCGTGGATGAAAGCGTTTACGCTTATTTTCAACAACAGTTTTTTAGGGAGAATCCCACCGCTCTCCAAAGAAAGCGTTTTGCAACTGTCATGAATGTTCTTCGCGCTGCCTACCTAAAAGGACGCGAAGACGAGCGTATGGCACAGTAGGTGAACAACCGAATCTCGATTCATGAAACTTACTGATGCACAAGCAAAAAAAATTTTGGAAAGATGGCCACAACGTACAAATAAACTTTGGAAACCACCTGGCGGAAAAGGTTTTTGGTTACGTGCTTGTCCGAGTGCGGGTGTAGCCGCATATCCGCATCTATCGACGCCCGGGGCTGAAAATTTCCGAACTAAACCAGATGGCCTTTATGTCTTTTTTCACAACTTTTCTTTCTGCGATGTTGTATGCATAGAGTCATGTGGGACGGCACAAAATCTTTATGACAAACGCTCTCGATATTCGTTGGCTAGTCATAGCCTTCTGTTGGTTTGTAATAAAGAATGGCTTCTCGAGACAATTTCTGTCCAAAGAGGGACGCACAAGACTCGATGGGAAGCAGCACGAACTTTTTCGAGTAAACCGCGAAATAAAACATTGCGGTTACCTGTCAGGCATCTACGAGTCCTCTATACTTTGGAAGACAATCTTTATAAAAGTTGGAAAAAAAATCATGTAGCGAACGGACATGAGTATTATTGTCGTCATTCATCATTGGATACCTACAATAGCCCAGCAACCAGATTGTTTTTAAGAGGGATGAGCCTTGAAAGTCATTTTCGTACCATTTAATTATTTGGAGAACGCTGAAGTTGCGCAAGAACTATAGAACTGAATCTGCCCCTCACTTCCCACACCCGGGGAAGTTCTCGACGAACTTGATCTTGATGTCGGGGAAGTTCTCGACCACCTTCACCTTGTAGTCGGGGAAATTCTGGACCAGTTTCCAGAGCCCCGGCTTGTCGGCGAAATTCTCGACCACCTTCACCTTGAGATCGGGAAAGTTCTCGACGATCTTCACCGTCACATCGGGGAAGTTCTCGACATACTGAATTTTGCCGTAGAGTTGGCACGGCCCCGGCTTGGCCTTCGCCGCCTCCGCGCACGCCGACACCATCGCGAGGAACCGCTCCCGGGCCTCGTCCGACCGGCTGACCGGCCGCTCCGACAGGTTCAGCAGGAACGCCGCCGCGAGCACGATACCGAACGCGAACATACGAAGCATGAGGCACCTCCCTTACAGACCGTCCAACTATAACGACGCAAAGGATCGGGGGCAAGTAAAATTGACTCGTCTTTCCTCCTTGGATACACTGCGCTGTTCTTTGCGGGAGAAGAACCTCTATGACCGAACAGAAAAAAGCGAAGAAGGCACCGGCTTCCCCCAAGCCGGTGAAGCGAACAACCTCACCCGCCGGCACGACAATGCCGCAGAGCGAGGAGAAGTGTCGCATCATCTTCGACGAGGCCGCCGAAGGCATCGTCCTCATGCCGATCAACGGAACGACCTTATGGGTGAACAAGACCTTCGCGCGGATGCACGGCTACGAGAGCCCGGAGGAGATGCTACACCTGCGACTGAACGACCTTGACGCTCCCGGAACGGCCGCTTTGGCGCCCGATCGACTGCAACGATTGATCGCGGGCGAGACGCTGAACTTCGATGTCGAGCATTACCGCAAGGACGGTTCGACCTTCTTTCTCAATGTCTCCTGCAAGGTGGTCGAGATCGAGGGTGAGCGATATTTTCTGGGCCTGCATCAGGATATAACCGACAGGAAACGGGCGGAAGAATCGCTCCGCAGGGGCCACGATTCACTTCTCGCGATATTCGGCGGCATCGACGAGCCGGTCTATGTGGCCGACATGGACACTCACGAGGTGTTGTTCGTCAACCGGGTCGCCGAGACCCTGTGGGGCGTTCCGGGCGATCGGAAGTGTTACGAGTACCTTCAAAACCGGAACGCGCCTTGTCCTTTCTGCACCAACGACAAGATCCGGGGAGAATACCGCGACCGCTCCTATATCTGGGAGTTCCAGAACGAACGCACTCAGCGCTGGTTCCGCTGTATAGACAAGGCGATCCCATGGCCCGACGGTCGCACCGTCCGCTACGAGATGGCCATCGACATCACCGACCGTAAGAAAGCCGAGGAGGAACGCGAGAAACTGCGCGACCAGTTGGCGCAAGCCCAGAAGATGGAATCGATCGGACGGCTCGCCGGCGGCATCGCGCACGACTTCAACAACATGCTGTCGGTCATCCTCGGCCACGCCGAAATGGCGCAGGACCGCCTGAAACCGGATGACCCGCTGCGCGCCGACCTCCGGAAGATACACCGCGCCGCCGAACGGTCGGCCGACCTCACGCGGCAACTCCTCGCGTTCGCCCGCAAACAGACGGTCGCTCCGCGGGTGCTCGATCTCAACGCGACGGTGGCGGGGATGCTCGACATGCTCAAACGGCTCATCGGCGAGGATATCGATCTGGCATGGATGCCGGGAGCGGACGCCGGTCGGGTGCGGATGGATCCCTCGCAGATCGACCAGATACTGGCGAACCTCTGCGTGAACGCCCGCGACGCCATCGCCGACACCGGCAAGATAACGATAGAGACCGGGAGCGCCCGGTTCGACGAGAAGTACTGCGCCGCCCACCACGACTATAAAAAGGGCGACTATGTCCTGCTCGCGGTGAGCGACAGCGGCTGCGGAATGGACGCCGACACGCTCTCTCGCATCTTCGAGCCGTTCTTCACCACCAAGGAGCGCGGCAAGGGAACCGGTCTCGGGCTTTCCACCGTCTACGGTATCGTCCGGCAGAACTGCGGCTTCATCAATGTCTACAGCGAGCCGGGACGCGGCACCACCTTCCGCATCTATCTGCCGCGCTCTACCGAGCAGATCGCGGCGGCCCCGGCGAAAAAAGAGAGCGGGGACGCGCCGAAAAGCAGCGGCGAAACGATCCTGCTCGTCGAGGACGAGCCGATGATCCGCGACATCACCCGCAAGATGCTCGATATCCTCGGTTACCGCGTGGTCGTCGCCGCGACACCCGGCGAGGCGATACGACTGGCACGCGAACACGCCGGCACGATACATCTCCTGCTCACCGATGTGGTCATGCCCGAGATGAATGGGCGCGAACTCGCCCGCAACCTGCTGTCGCTCTATCCCGACCTGAAACGGCTCTTCATGTCGGGCTACACCGCCAATGTCATCGCCCACCACGGGGTGCTCGACCCCGGGGTCCATTTCCTGCAGAAACCGTTCTCGATGAACGATCTGGCCCACAAGGTCCGCGAGGCGCTCACCGGATCGTGAGGGACGCTCCACCTCACGCCAGCGCGTCAGTTTTTCCTTGCCTCTCCTTCCCTTACTAATATAATCGCCCCCGGTCGGTAGTGAATAACCTCTTTTAGGGAGACCCCCATGGCCATCATCCTCGACGGCAGCCATCTGACGATCGAACAACTCGTCGCCATCGCCCGCAACGGCGAAAAGGTCGAACTCTGCCCCAAAGCGCTGGAACGCATCAAACTCTGCCGCGCCATGCTCGAAGAGAAGGTCGCCAAGCGCGAGATCATGTACGGCGTCAACACCGGCATCGGCGAATTCTCCGAAGTGGTGCTCGCCGACGACCAGATAGAACAGTTCCAGCGGTGGCTCGTCTACAACCACTCGGCCGGCATCGGCGATCCCGCCCCCATCGAGCATGTCCGCGCCGCGATGACGGTCCGCATCAATGTCCACGCCCACGGCAACTCCGGCTGCCGCCCCGAGATACCGCAGACCTTCGTCGCGATGCTGAACAAGGGCGTCACCCCGTTCGTCTGCAAGAAAGGGTCGGTCGGCGCCTGCGGCGACCTCGCCCCGATGAGCCAGATAGCGCTGACACTGCTCGGCGAGGGACAGGCTTATTATAAAGGCGAACTGCTCCCGGCAAAAACGGCGTTCGAGAAGGCGGGCATCCCGGTGCCGGGGCTCAAGGCGCGCGACGGACTCGCCGCCATCAACGGCTCGAACCTGCTGACCTCGATAAGCGCGCTGACGCTCTACGACGCCGACCGGTGGCTCAAGCAGGCCGAGATCGCGGCGTCGATGTCACTCGAGGCGCTCCTCGCCAACATGAAGCCGTACCACACCAAACTCCACGAACTGCGCGGTTTCGCCGGGGCGGTCCGCTCGGCCGCCGCGATACGGAAATGCGTCGCCGGGAGCGACCTCCTCACCGGCAAGGTGAAGACGAAGGTGCAGGACGCCTATTCGATGCGCTCCACCCCGCAGGTCATCGGCGCGGCGCACGACGCCATCCGCTGGGCCCGGTCGCAGGTCGAGACCGAACTGAACGGCGTCGGCGACAACCCGATCTTCATCCCCGAGGAGAAACTGACCCTTTCGGGGGCCAATTTCCAAGGGACACCGGTGTCGCTGCCGATGGAGATGGTCGGTCAGGCGATCACGATGGTGTCGGTCCTTTCGGAGCGGCGCATGAACCGGCTCAACAACCCGGCGCTCTCGGTCGGGCTGCCCCCCTTCCTCACGAAGAATCCCGGCATGTTCTCGGGGCTGATGCTGTCGCAGTACACCGCCGATACCCTCATCGTCGAACAGCGCATCCTGTCCTCCCCCGCCGCCACCCAGTCCATCCCGGCGGCGGCCGATCAGGAGGATTTCGTCTCGATGGGAATGAACACCGCCCTCAAGAATCTCCAGATACTCGACAATGCCAACGGCGTCATCGGCATAGAGTTCATGGCGGCGGCGCAGGCGCTCGATATCCGCGGCTTCAAGACGGGCGAGGGTGTCGCGGCGGCGAGAAAGAAGATACGCGAACATGTCGCGTTCCTCGAGATAGACCGCCCGCTCTTCCCCGACCACACCGAGATGCAGAAACTCGTCGCTTCGGGGGCGATACTGGAGGCGGTCGAAGCGGCGGTCGGCAGTCTCGGCTGAGCCGGAATAAATGGCTTGCCTTTCCTGTTACTAGCGATGTTTTTTTGTAAGGTCGCCACATGACGCTTCTTTCGCCGCTGCACCTATTCGTCCTGCTTCTCCTGCCGGTACTGTGGCTCATTCTCCGCGGCAGATCGGCGGCCCCGGCGTCGCTCTTCTTTTCCGACCACGCCGGCCTGCGGAGCGTGGCCGACAAACGGTGGCGCCTCTGCCGGGTGTTCGACCTGATCGCCTTTACCTTGCTCGTTGTCGCGCTCGCCCGGCCCGTCGCGCTCGACCGGGTGATCACCCCGCCGGTCGAGGGGAAGGACATCATCATCGCGCTCGATGTGTCGGGCTCGATGGAGGCGCTCGACTTTCAGCCGAAGAACCGCATCGAATCGGCGAAGGGGGTGATAGAGCGGTTCGTGCAGGGACGCCGAAGCGATCGGCTCGGGCTGGTATTCTTCGCCAAGGACTCGTTCCTGCAGGTGCCGCTCACGACCGACTACACGATGTTCGTGAACCTCCTGCAACGCCTCGAGACCGGCGTGATAGAGGACGGTACCGCCATCGGCAACGGGCTCGGGCTCGCGCTGTCGCGGCTCGAGGATTCGAAGGCGAAATCGCGACTCGTGATCCTGCTCACCGACGGCGATAACAACAGCGGCAATATCAGCCCCGAAACGGCGGCCGAGGCGGCGAAGACGCTGGGCATCAAGGTCTACACGATACTCATCGGCACCGACAAACCGGTCCCCTTCCCCGCCGGGAAGGACATCTTCGGCCGACAGACCTTCCGCACCGTCCCGATGAAGATAAACCCCGAACTGCTCAAAAAGATCGCCGACACGACCGGCGGCCGTGCCTACCGCTCCCTATCGACCGACGAACTCGACCGCGCCTTCGCCGAGATAGACAAACTGGAAAAAAGCCCGATACCGGCACAGAAGTACCGGCTTTACGACGAGTTCGCCCCCTACTTCATACTCGCGGCGATACTCGCGCTCATCCTCGGGCGCATCTTCGCGGTCCTCTTCCCGCTCTACCCGGAGGTCGAACGATGAGGTTCGGCGCGCCGCACTATCTGCTCATCGTGTTCCTTTGGTTGCCGGCGCTCCTCGTCTATCTCGCCGTCGCGCGCCGTCGCCGCGAGCGGTTCGCCGGGCTTTTCTCCACCGGGCATCGCGACCTGCTCATCGCCGTTTCGCCCAATGCGCTCTGGACGCGGCGGCTGTTCCTGTGGATGGCGCTCGTCCTTCTCACCTTCGCCGCCGCCCGGCCCCAGATGGGCGAGGCGGAGATACATCTTTCGGGACAGGGAGCCGACATGGCGGTCGCTTTCGATGTAAGTCTTTCCATGCTCGCCGAGGACGAGGACGGCCCCCGGTTCGAAAAGGGGGCGCGCCTGCTTGCCGACGCGATAGCGGAACTGGGCGGCGACCGCGTCGCCATCGTTCCGTTCGCCGGTTCGGCCTTCCTGCAGTTGCCGCTCACCGCCGACCATAACACCGCGCTCGCCGTCACCTCCGCCCTGCGGCCCGGTATGATCGAGCGCCCCGGTTCCGCTATCGGCGCGGCGGTATCGCTCGCGATCGAGACGCTCAAAAGCGGACCCGAGGAGAGCGACAAACTGCTGGTCATCGTTTCCGACGGCGAGGACCCGGCGCTTGACTTCGAACAGGTACGCCGAGAACTGGACGAGGCAAAGGTCTCTCTCGCCTACCTGCCGCTCGGCACCATCGAGGGGGCGCCGATACGCATCGGGGAGAACTATCTCAAGGACGGACGGGGAGAGACGGTCGTGTCGAAACTGAACCGCGAGTTCTTCGACAAGTGCCGCGACGGACTCGGCGCCATGGAGATAACGCGAGGCGAAACGCTTGCCTCGTTCCTCCGCTCGTTCCGGAACCGCACCGGTACCGATGAGAAACGGGTGCAACTCTACCGCGAGCAGTTCCCGGTGCCGCTCGCGCTCGGCCTGTTGTTCTTCGCTCTCTTCATCGTCCTGCCGGTCGGTCGCAAGGAGGAGAAAAGATGAGCCGGACGACCCTGTTCCTCACGGCGCTTCTCGCCCTTTCGTTCTCGCCGTTCCAACGGGAGGTCCCCGAGAACCGCGACGGGACCGAGAAGTACGGGGCACAGCAGTACGACGAGGCAGGCGAAAGATTCGAAAAAGGGGGCGAACGGATCGAGAATTCGCCCGAACTTTCCTACAACCTCGGCGCGGCGCTGATGAAAAAGGGCGATCTCGACGGAGCGCGGAAGGCATGGGAAAAGGCACTCGCTCAGAGCCCGGCACCCGAACTTAAAGGGCGCATCTACGACGGGCTCGGCGCGCTTTCGGCGAACAGACAGCAGTATCAGGAGGCGGCGGAGTTCTTTAAACGGTCGCTCCGGAACCATCCAGACCGCGATACCGCCGCGAACCTTGAAATAGTGCGACGGCTGTTGCAACAACAGCAACAACAACAGGAAGAAAAGGACAAAGGGGACCAAAAGGACAAAAAGGACGAGGAACAGGAACAAAAACAACAGGAACAGAAACAGGACCAACAAGAGCAGAAACAGGACCAGCAACAGCAACAACAAGAACAGAAGCAGGACCAGCAGCAGCAACAGCAGGAAGAGAAAAAAGAGGAACAACAACAGGCGGCACAGGCCGAAAAGAAAGAGAAAGAGGAAAAGGACAAAAAAGACGAAAAGCAGACGCTCGCGCCTTTCCGCCAGCGCAAAAATTTACAAATCACCCCCTTCATGCTAGAACGCGAAGGCGATCCGCAGGGAGGCCAGACCTGGTGAGAACCGGCTTACTTTTCATATCGTTATCACTCCTCTGGGGTTCCCTGTCGGCCACCTCCGCCCGGATGGAGGCCGACCGGCAGACTTTGCCGGTAGGCGACATCGTGTCGCTCGTGCTCACCATCGTGGATGACGAGAAGGAGGATGTGGTCGACATCAAGGAGCCGGAACTGCCCGGGTTCGAGATAGAGGACCGCGGAGAATCGACCTCCTCGTCGGTCAGCATCATCAACGGGAAGGTGAGTTCCCGCAAGGAACGCCGTATAACCTATGTGCTCCGTGCTCAGAGACCGGGCCAATTCACGCTCGGCCCGGCGATACTCGTGCTCGAGAAGGGGCGGGAGGTCCGGTCGGATCAAGTGCGCGTCACCGTCACCGGCACCGCGCCCCCCGGTTCGCCATCGACACCCGGTGCGCCGACGGTCGAAGAACCCGGATCGACGGCATCGGACGCGGGGGGCGAACTGTTCGCGCCGCTATCGGCGTGGGAGAAACAGACCGGGCATTTTTTCGTGCGCGTGACGGTGTCACCCGCCGCGCCGCGCCATCAGGGCGAACCGCTCATCGTGAGCTACTACCTCTTCACGCAGAAGAACCTCATATCGGATCTGTCGTTCTACCGGCTTCCCTCGTTCGAGAACGCATGGAGCGAAGAGATCGATTCGCCGCGCAAACTCTCCTTCGGCCGCACCAACATAGGGGGAACGGTGTACGATCACGCCCTGCTCAAACGGTATGTCATCGTGCCGGAAAAGAACGCGGCGCAGGTGGGCGCGACGCAGATGATCCTCGAGGTCATGACCGGCAGTTTCTTCGACGCCCGCAAACGGACCCTCTCCTCGATAGCGCTCTCCCTCGACCTGACACCGCTTCCCGACGCCGACCGTCACCCCGGCGGCATCGTCGGCGATCTTTCGATAGCGCAGGACCGGACCTCGATGGAACTCGGCAAGGAAAAGCCGCTCGACACCATCACCTACACCGTGACCGGCTGCGGCGACCTTCACCACCTCGATCTCGCGCCGCCGCCGGTGGACGGGCTCAAACTGTTCGCCCCCGACACCACGACCGACCAGCGTTTCGATGGCACGCGGCTCTGCGGCGTAAAGACATTTAAATTCATGGTCAAGGCCCAGCGCACGGGGGCTTTCGAGATACCGGCGGTGACACTTTCCCTCTACGACCGGGACAAGGGGTGGCGTACGGTGGCATCACGATCGGTCACGGTCCGCGTCGGCGAACTCGCCGCGGCGGCCGACGAGGCGAAAGAGGCAAAAAAGACGGTGCGGTACGAACTGTTGCGCGAACTGCCGGCAGGCATCGCCGTGCATGACCTGACGCCGTTCACCGCGCGACCGGTATTCCTCGGCCTGCTCGCGGTCCCGCTCTCGCTTCTCGCCGGCGCACTGCTCCTCTGGGCGGCCCGGTCGCTCCTGCGCGGACGCCGCGAGCGGGAAGAGTTCATCCGACGCGACTGGGAACGGCGCATCGGCGCGGCGACCGACCCGGCAACGCTCCTCAACACCTACTACGACGCGGTCGCGGCGGTCACCGGTGTGAACCTGCGCGCCGAACGGGCACGCCGCATCGAACAGCGGATCGCCCTACAGATCCGCCCCTTCACCGAACTCGCCGCCGAACTGCAGGGGGCGGTCTATGCCGGCGGGCGGTCAGGCGACATCGCTCCGCTCCGCGAACGGGCGGCGGCGCTGTTGCGCACCGCGCGGAGGATGACATGACAAGATCGCTGACCTTGGCGCTCATGCTGCTGGCCTCCGGCATCCTTGCGGCCGATGACCTCTTCGACGCCTACACCGGCGGCGACCATGCGGCGGCGGCCGATATCCTGCAGGATCGCCTGACGGAACGGCCGCACGACCCGCTCCTGCATTACAACCTCGGCGTCGTCGAAGAGCGGCGCGGGAACCGGGGGGCGGCGGTCCACCACTACCTGCAGGCGCTCCAAGCGGCCCCGGCGTTCCCCGAGGCCCGCAACAATCTCGATCTGCTGACCGCCGAACTCCATGTCACCGTACCGAAGCAACTCACCGAGCCGTCGAGCGGGCTCGCCGCAGTGGCCGCGCCTTTCTTCCTTTTCCTCTACCTGTTCGTGTTCGCGTTGATACGACATCTGTTCCGCCCCGCGTGGAAACTGCGCCTCGCGCTCATCCCGCTCTTCATGTTCACGGTGCTGTTCGCCACGCTGTTCGTCATGCGCTACCGGGCGGCCGGGATGCCGGTCTACGCGGTCGCACTCTCGGCCGGCGAGATGCGCAGCGGTCCCGATGCGGCGCTCACCGCGGTCGGCAAAGTGAAGGAAGGCGAGGTACTCGAGATCGCCGCGACCTCGGACGGCTGGGCGAAAACGAAGAGTTTTCAAGACAATATCGAGGGGTGGCTCCCGGCATCCCGCATACACCACCTGACACGGAGGGTAGAGTGAACATCAAGACATCGTGTCTGTGCCTTGTCGGCGCGGCCTGCCTCGCCGCCGCCTGCGCCTCGGCGCCGGTCGTCGCCGGGGCCGAATCGGAAGCGGAGCGGCTGTATCTCGTCGGGATGGCCTATCTCGAGGACGGCAGTTTCGAGGATGCGCAGGAACAGTTCCTCAAGATCATCTCAGACTTCAGTTACAGCAAATGGGAGCCGTTCGCCCGCATCGGACTTGCCGATTCGCACTTCAAGCGCGAAGAATTCTCGGCCGCCCGCGAGATATACAAACTCTTCCTGCAGATGCGACCGGGGCATGAACTCGCCGACTGGGCCGCCTTTCAACTCGGCAACTGTTTCTTCGAGGAGCGACCGAGCGATTTCTGGCTCCTGCCGCCATCGGAGGAAAAGGATCTGTCAGACAGCGTGGAAAAGGCGGTCGAACACTACCGCCTCTATGTCCGCGACCACCCGCAGGGCAAGCATATCGAAGAGGCAAGGAAAAACCTCGCGCAGGCCGAAACGATGCTGGTATCGCGGGAACTCAGCGTGGCCGAGTTCTATCTCAAGAAGGAGCGCTGTCCCGCGGTGAAGATGCGGGTCGCCTACATCCGCAAACAGTTCGAGAAACTCTTTGATGACGGCCCCTCCCCCGAACTGCAGGAGCGGCTGAACGCGCTTGTGGCCCGCTGTCCGATGGACGACTGACCCTCCGGTTGACTCTTTACACCGTTTCGGATACGATCCGGACCGGAGGTATTCCCCCATGCGTCCCTCTCTGGTTGCGTCACTCGCCATCTTTTTTCTTTTTTCCTGCGTCAAGGAGCGCGCCCCGTATGCCGGACTGGAACTCGCCGGACCCGGCGAGCATTGCGGAGGTATGGTCTTCTGCGAATCGTGGCTGGTATGCCGCGACGGGTACTGCGAAGAATTGACCCCCGACATAGATGATAACGGGATGAACGGCTCTGACCCGTCGGACCCGTCGGACCTGCCGGATCCACCGGAACTATCTGACTCGGCTGACACCCCGGCCCTGCCTGATGAGGAGGCGGCGCCCGACGCCGACCTTTCACGACTCTGCGACGGATCCATCCCGGTAACGGCGGCGACCCTCCCCTACTTCATCTCCTGCGATACCATCAGCGGCGACCTCGTCATCGAAGACACCCTGCTCGACGCGATCGAGGGGCTCAAGGAAGTGCGGCGGGTCGACGGCTCGCTCATCATCCGCCGTAATGTCCTGCTCACCGATCTTTCCGGACTTCGCCGCCTGCAGAAGGTCGGCGGCTCGGTCACCGTCGAGTATAACGCTCGCCTCACCGACCTCGGCGCTGTCTCGGCTCTCCTCACCGTCGGCAACGAACTGCGCATCAAAGGGAACGGCGCTCTGACGCGTATCGGTCTTCCCGCGATCGAGAACGCCTTTACGGTCTGGGTGGAGCACAACGATCAGCTCGCCGATCTCGATCTTCCCCGCCTTTCCACCGTGTCCGGCACCCTGTACCTTCTCAACAACCGGACCCTGACCTCTCTCGACGGGACGCCATCTCTCTCGGCGGTCGGTCGAATCATCCTGCAGGAGAACGATGCGCTGTCGCATATCGCCGGCACGACGCTCCCCCTCACCTATCTTTCACATCTCGAGGTGCGTGACAACCCCCGCTTCTCCTCGCTTCGCGGGCTGGGAACGCTCGTTACCGCCGGCACGGTGATACTTGACGACGCCCCGCTCCTCACCTCTCTTGAGGGTCTCGATATGCTCTCGCAGGCGACATCTCTTTCGATAGAGCGATGCGGGATCGTGTCGCTGAACCAACTCAAACGACTCTACCAACTGAACGGCGACCTGATACTCCGCGACAACCCGGCGCTCATCCATCTGTCGGGGCCCGTACCGCTCTCTTTCATCGGCGGTGCGCTCGTGATACATCGGAACCCGGCGCTCATCGACCTCGTCGGGCTTCCGGCGCTTCGATCCGCGGGAGCGGTATCCCTCATGGGCAATAACGCCCTGAATTCCATCGCCGGCATGGCGTCGGTCGCGATGGTCTACGGCCCCGTCGAGATACTGGGAAACCCCGCGCTCAAAAAGGCGACATCGCTGATCTCGCTCCGATCGGTGAACGGCGGGCTCGCCTTCATGATGAACGACGCGGCCACGGAGGTGGCATTCCCCTCTCTTGAAACGGCCGGCGGGGATATCGCCGTTTCCTACAATCCCCTCCTCGCCGACATGACCTTCCCTGCCCTCTCCGCGCTCGACGGCGATCTGCACGTCGAAGAGAACCCCGCGCTCCCCTCATGCCAGGCGGAGGAATTGCGCGATCGGCTGACGGAAGGATACGGTTGGGAAGGGCTTGCCGTGATACAGGGGAACGACCCTGCCGGGGCCTGCCGCTGACCGCCGTGTCTTTATCCTTGAAAAAATGGCGCGCGCATGCTAGTATCCACTGAATTTTCGGTCTGTATCGGGAGTGGGAATCATGAAAAAGATCGTTGGGGTCTTCGTCGCCATCCTCGTGTCGCTCTTCTCCGCCTGCGACGCGCTGTCGACCCGGCCGGGGTCGTTCGTCGTGGTGTTCCAGTGGGAGACGGGGCACGAGCCCGACACGACGGCCAAGGACTACTACCTCTGGGCCTACTATCAGGAGTGGAAAGGGGGCGACGGAAAGACCTTCCCCGCCGACATAGAGTCCTCGGCGAAATCTCTCAACGAAACGGGGCCGGTGAAACTGGCGAGCGGCGCAACGCTCGATTTCTCGGAACTGACCTACGGCGACAACCGGTTCGTGCGGGCGGCGATATGGGACAACGAGCAGCGGACCGGTGATCCGCTTTACATCGGCATATCGGAACTGTTCTCCTTCAAGGCGACCGACCGGGACAAGGTGGTCGCGGTCAACATGAAACTGCAGGCCAACGCCGGCGTCGACGAGACCGGCGAAGGGGGCAGTTTCGCGATCGAGATACGCCATGACGGCGCGGCCGCGACGCGGGTGGCCGAGTCGACCGTCACGCTGCGGTTCACGGTAAAGAACGCCGACACCGTCGTCATCGCCAACGACCTCACCTTCGAAAAAGGTCTGGCGACATTGAAACTGACCGATCTTACCCAGATAGACGAAATGACCTACGAATACGGCCCGTGGGATATCACTACCGGTTGGGAGGGACTCGGCGACACCACCTACTCGGTATTCGGCAAATCGCGGAACCTGCTGGGCTACGAAAGCGCCCCGGAACGGGCCGAGGTATATCTCGACACGACCGGGCCGGTACCAAGCATCACTCCGTTCCCCGAAGTGGCGAAACTCGGCGACACCATCGAGGTGCGTTTTTCGTTCGACGAAGAGGTGCCGCCGGAGAATCTCGAACTGAATTGGAGTTGGCTGGAGTTCACGCTCGTCGAGAACAAGGCGGACAAGAGTTATACCTTCTCCCATACGGTGACGGTCGACGACCCTGAGAGCACCGCCGATTTCTATCTGCGGGCGACCGATACGGTGGGCAACGCAATGACCGACCACCTGCCGATCGGCTCGGTGACGATAGACCGGACCTCGCCGTGGGTCGAGGGCGCCCTGATCGATACGACCGACGACAAACAGGCGTTGAAGAGCGGAGATGTGCTGACCGTTTCCTTCACCGCAAGCGAGGAACTGTCCGCTGATCCCCTGCTGAAGATAGACGACCGAACCTTTACACTCGACACGAAGAACGAGAGCGATCTCACCTACACCTATACCTACACCGTCGTCGACAACGACATATCGGGCATCAAGACGATAACCGCCTCTCTGCGTGACCCGGCGGGGAACGACGCGACCGTGGGACTGGGCTTCGCGACCTTCGACCTCACCGCACCGACCCTCCTCGGCATCGCCGTTTCCCCGGGCGGCGCACCGGGCCGGACGGGGCCCGGCGGCAAGATATCGGTGGTCTTCACCGCCAGCGAACCGCTGACGACGATCACTTTCGATAGCGACGGGCTTACCTTCGAGAATTCCGTTTCGCTCGACGGACTCACCCACACCTACACCTACGGCGTGACCGCCACCGATGACGAACGGACCTACGATTTTTCGGTGAACGGCTACGACGCGGCCGGCAACGAACTGGCGACGATGCCGCTCGGCAGCGTCATGATAGATACCACGCCCCCCGATGTGACCGATCACGACCTCTCGCACACCCATGTCCGCGAGGGACAGGTCTTCTCTCTTTCCTTTACGGTCTCCGAACCGCTCCTCTCGCCGCCGGTCGTCATGATCGGCGCGCAGGACATATCGGCCGAATGCGTCGCCGACGACATGACCTACTCCTGCACCCATACCGCGACCGCCGCGGAGGGTAACGGCGTGAAGCAGATCGCGCTCCAACTCGTCGATCTGGCGGGCAATGCGACGAGCCGCAATCTCAAAGACGAGAACGAACAGTATGTCACCGTCGAATACGATGTGACCTCGCCCGACATCGTCAATCCGGTCGTCGCTCCCGTGCAGGCCGGTCTCGGGTCGATGGTCGACATCCGGTTCAGTTTCACCGAAGAGGTCGAAGGGGTGGTCATCGATTGGGGAGCGCTCGCGGGGCTGTTCGAGCGCGCCAACGACGAGAGCGACCGCCAGTTGTTCATCTTCAAGCGCCAGATACTCGACACCGACCCCCAAGGAGAATTCCCGATCGCGGTCACCGCCGCGACCGATCTCGCCGGCAACCCGCTGCCGTCGCCGAAACTCATCGGCACGCTCATCATCGATCGCGACACGCCGGGCGTCGTGTTGACACAGGCGGCGCCGACCACGGTGAATCTTTCGACCAACACCCTCACGATACGGTTCGAGGTCGACGAACCCCTACTCACCGATCCCTTGCTGCGCATCGGCGTCACGCCGGTCACCGTATTGCCGAGCATCGAGTCGATATCGGGCGGAGAACGCTACACCTACGCCATCCCGATACTGCACAGCGAACCGGAGGGGATACATAAGGCGACCGTCGACCTGTTCGATCTCGCGGGCAACCGCTATTACGGCGAACTCGAGTACGCGGGCGGCGGCGGATCACCCGATCTCGTCTACGATTTCACCGTGCCGCGCGTCATCACCCGGAACGCCAGTCCCGAACGGGCCAATGTGAACACGCTGGGGATCCAGATACTCGCCAGTTTCAGCGAGCCGGTCCAGAAACCGGCGAGCGGCACCGTGCAGGTCCAGAAACGTGTCGGCGCCAACTGGGTGACCCAGTCGGCCATGGCCTCCCGCGTCACCATCGAGGATCGTCCCGTCGGCTATACCCACGCCCTCTATTTCAACATGCTGGACCTACTCAACACCAACGATGGTGAATACCGCATCCATATGCAGACGACCGACGAACACGGCAACACCGCCGTCACACAGAGCGGCGATCTGCTGAACCTCGGCGAGTTCCGTATCGACATGACCCTTCCGATAGTCGATCCTGTCGCATCGGTCACCGCCATCTGCACCGAGCCGACAGACCTGAACCCGGGCGAGACCGACTACTGTTCTCGCGTAGGGCATATCGACAAGGCGAAGGCAAAGGTGGGCGACACGATCTACTACAAACTGGTGTTCGATCGCAGTGACCCCTACTATGAATTCGACGACATCGTCGGCATCTGGCCGACCGTCGAGGTGTCGGGATTGGGCGCCATGGCTCAACTTTCGCAGATAACCTATGCGGGCGACACCGCCCCCTACACCTTCATGTATCGTCGCAAGGTCACTCTCGCCGACACCGAGGACATCAGCAGTTATGCGCTCATCTCTATGGAGGACGCGGCAGGGAACACCTACCGCAAACTGAGCGACGATCTTGTCCGGACCGATGTGACCAAGCCGACGCTCGTCGCCTCGGCCGTGGCCCCCGCCGACTCAAAGATCAACACCCAGATCGTGGTGAATTTCACCCTTTCCGAACCCGCGCAGAGCGTGTCGTTCAACGGCGCGGGACTGGCCTTCGCGGGCGGCTGCACCACGACCGACAACATCAGTTACCGGTGCGCG
>JAKLFG010000053.1 GCA_022711315.1 bacterium
TTCTCCCAGTGATACCGGGTCTTGAGGTCGTTGAGGACCGCGCTCACATAACTGTTCATCGTATCCTCCGATGAGGCTGAATTAATAACGTTCCGCGCACGATGGCGGAAGCCGACATCATTATAGACACTGTTTCAGACCCCTTGTCAAGCAAAATCGTTAGGGATTCGTTAGGTGATGGCATTGTCAAGCAAATACAAGTGATTATAAAATATAAAAACTTTTTTTGCTTGTTTCAGAAAATGTCTCAATAAATAAGAGAGTGCCGGGAAACTAAAGGAGCATGAAAACGGTGGCGGACACAAACCCCGTAGTTCTTGGAGAAATGAGCGACGAGGCCCTGCTCAGAACGGCGCTGACCCGAAATGAACGGGCATGGCGGGAACTGGTGCGGCGCTATCATGGTAAGGTGAGCGCGACGGTGCGCCGGATCTACGGGCCGAGATCGGAAACGGAGGATATCGTGCAGGAGATCTTCATCGAACTCGCAAAATCGGCAAAGAACTTCCGGCACGACTCTTCCCTGTCGACCTTCCTCTACCGCATCACGACCAACACCACTTACCGCTACATCAAACGGCACAAGGAGGCCCATATGGTCTCCGAACCGGCCGAGTTCTTCGCCAACCTTCCTTCCGAGAGCGAGGGCGACCTGTCGCCGGCGGCGAACCTGCTCGGCGCCGAACGCCGCGAACAGGTCCGGGTGACGCTCGGCAGGATAAGCACGGAAAAACGAATGGCGCTCGTGCTGTTCGAGATGGAGGGGCTCACCCTCCGCGAGATAGCGGCCATGCTCAAGGTACCCCTCCAGACGGTCTGGTCACGGGTCCTGAACGGCCGCAAGGACATGGCAAAAATGTTAACCAAGGCATACGGGGTAGCGTCATGAACACGAAACACCTCTCCAACGCCGAACTCATCGCGATCTGCCGGCAGGAGGGCGAACCCTCGCCGGAGACCGTCGAGCACCTCGCGGCCTGCGATGAATGCGCCGCCCGGCTGGAGGCGCAGTTGCGCAACGAGCCGATGCTCCCCGCATCGTCCGACCATGACGCGGCGATAGACCGCATCGCGCGGATCAGTTTCGACCATCTCGACGCGGCGCGCCCGGGCCTCTTCGCGACGCTCTTCACCCTGCCGCGACTCGCGTTCGGGGCGGCGGCGGCATTGATACTCATCGCCGCCTATGTCGGGCTCGGCACCCCCGCGACCGGCGAAGAGGATACGATGGCCGATGCCGATGCTCCGGCGCCCCGGATCGCCCCGGCGCTCAACGCGACCCCGCGCCTCTTCCCCGTCGGCACGACGATAGCCCACGGTCGGGCGACGCTCCTCGTGAAGGGCCCCGCCTCGATAGCCGCCGACGGCGCCGAAGATTTGCGGCTTGCGAAAGGCACCGTCGAGGTATCCATAGAGAAAGGGAATGATTTCCGCATCCACACCGCTGATCGGTACCTCGTCCGCGTGCTCGGCACCCGCTTCACGCTGGACACCGACGGGACGAAACTCGCCGTGACGGTCGCCGAGGGACTCGTCGAGGTGATCGACGGTCGCACGAGCGGTTCGATCGCGCTTTCGGGCGGCATGGCGCATACCTTCACCGGCGAGACGAAAGAGACCGCTATGGTGGCCGCGAAACAGCCGCGCGCCGTCAGACCGGCGCCGGGGATCGATACCGCCGCGGACGATCAGCCCGCCGCCGCATCCTTCCTCCGGAACGGTCGCGACGCCCTCAAGACACAGGACGCGACGGCGGCCATGGACTGGTTCGAAAAGGAACTTGCCAGCGGCCCCGAGAAGGACAAGGCGCTCTTCGAGATCGTCCGGCTCCACGAAAGGGAGGGCCGGTTCGACGACATACTGACGGTGCTCAATGCGCACAACGACATCGTCGACGGCGACACGGTGTTCCGCGAGGAACTGCTCATCAAGGCCTGCAAGGCGGAGGTGAAGACCGGCGAGACCGCCTTTACCTCGTGCAGAAAATACTTGCGCGTTTTCCCCGAAGGGTATAAAAACGGCGAGATACGCGAACTGTTGGAGAACGGCGATGCGCGTTAACGGCGCGATCATAGCGGCGCTTCTGGCGGCGGCGATCTTCCTGTCCTGCGAGCAGGTCATATCGCTCGACCGGAGTTTGTCGCAGGCCGAAGGAAGCGCCGACGGCGAAAAGGACACCGCCGACGAGGGCACGGCGGGAGGCAACCCGGCCGAGGATATCGCCGAAGGGGCCGATTCACCGAGCGGCGACATGTACAGCGACTCGACCGCCGTGAGCGACGCCGACAACGCGGTCCCGATGAGCGACGACCACATGAACGGCGACGGCTCGGAGGACGAGATGGCGACCGACAGCGCCACCTACCCCGACACCGCCTCCTCGGACGGCACCGGTATGAGCGATGCCGACACCGCCGAATGGCAAGACGACGACCCGACCGCCGCCTTCTCGGTCGGTGACTGCGGGTGCGGCGACAGCCCCGCGTACGAGCCGATCTGCTGCGACGGCGTCACGACGGTATTCAACACCTGCTTCGCCAACTGCATCAATGTCCACACCGGCCAGTGCGCCACCCGCACCGACGGCGCCTGCGCCGCGGCGATCGACAACGACGACAGCGAAGTGTCCGACGACGACGCCGTGACGGGGACCTGCGGCTGTGTCCCGACCGACATGAACGCGTGGTGCTGCGACGGCGGGGCTCGCTACATCAGCCAGTGCACCGCGACCTGCGAATGTGGCGGCGACATAACCCCTTGCCGTTGAGACCCGGGTAACATTTTCTTAAAAATTTCTGGCTTTCCTTTTTTCGAACGGGCATGATGCCTCCGTTGTTATTCCCACGCGACGCACCGGAGTGATATGACCGTGCCACCCGACATCCCGCACCAGAGACGACAGACCCGCTGGCGGACGCTTTTCTTCATCACCTTCGGCGCGCTCCTGATCGTCACCGCGATGAACCTCTTCTGCCCGCTTCGTGGCCCAGATACGGCACCGACGCCGGTCACCCCCGGGGCGCCGGCCACGCTGATCGACCCGGTCGCCACCACCCCCTCCCCCACCGCGCCGCAGGCCGCACCTGAAAAAGCGAGACCCGACGCCTACGCTCTTTCCTTTCTTCTGGCCACCTCGTTCTACAACACCTTCGCCGACAATGAAGAGGTCGCCCGGCTCACCGAGGAGACCGGCATCCGGAAACTGGCCGAGCGACTTTCGGCCCATGTGGCACGCAACCTCGTCTGGAACCTCGACATGCGCAAAGAGGTCTACCCGGGCGACGAACTCGACCTCGTATTCCGCGTCATCCCGCCCGAAGAACAGGCGAAACGGGCCGACACCCCCGACGAGATAGAACTGCTCGCGATGCGCTACCGGTCCGTGAAACTCGCCAAAGAGTTCCGCATCTACCGCTTCAAGGCCTCCGATCGACAATTCCCCGCCTACTACAACGCGGACGGCACCGCGGTCGAAAAGGCCCTGAAACGATCACCACTCAAGGACTGGATACAGATAACCTCGCTCCTCAAGGATCGCCGACCGAAACATGACGGCATCGATTTCAAGGCGCCGGTCGGCACGCCGATCTACGCTCCGTGGAGCGGCATCGTCGAAAAGACCAATTGGAAAACGCGCTACAACGGGTACTCGCTTCTCGCGCGGCTCGACACCTCACCGGCGGTCCAGATGATACTCCTGCACCTCGACAAGGTCCACCTGAAGCCGGGACAGCGCTTCGCGGCGGGCGACCACCTCGCCGATGTCGGCAACACCGGCCGATCGTTCGCTCCGCATCTTCACTACCAACTCCAGTACGAGGCCCGGAAGATCATCGACCCGCTCAAATATCACGGCACCGTGACCGCGAAACTGCCGGCGGGGGACGCCGAGGCGTTCCGGAAGACGATTCAGGAATTCGACGGGCGGTGGGGGCGCTGACCGTCCAGCCACGCAAGGATATCGCCGAACACCTTTTCCCGGTCTATCTCGTTCAGCGGCTCATGACGCGCTCCGGGGTAGAGCGTCATCGTCACATCTTTCATCCCCGCTCCGAGAAAGAGCCGGTATGCTTCCCTGACCCCCGCGCCATTGCGCCCCACCGGATCGCGGTCGCCCGAGAAGAAAATGACCGGCAACTCCTTCGGCATCCGGGTGACCTGCGCCGGGTCGCTCATGAAGAGCATCCCGTCGGCAAGGTCGCGGAAGAAGGCGGCCGGGAAGATGCCGCCGCAGAGCGGATCGGCGTCGAAGCCGTGCGCCACCGCCGGATCGCGCGACAGCCAGTGATATCGACTGTTCGACCCGGGCAGGACAAAGGGGCGGTTATAGGTGTCAAGCGAATGGTTGTGCAGGAAGGAACAGGGGGTGCGGATACCCCACACGGCCGAACAGACCTTCACGATGGCGAGCACCGCCCACTTCTCCCACCGTGGCGGCAGACCGGCGGTGCCGGAAAGGAGGAGACCGGTCAACTCGCCGCCGAACCGTATCCCGTAGGAACGGGCGATGAACGACCCCATGCTGTGCCCCAGCAGGAAGAGCGGGAGGCCCGGATGGCGATCCTTCGCGATGCGGGTCATCTCGCGGGCGTCGTCCACCACGGCGGTCCATCCGTCGCGTTCGGCGAAAAAGCCGCGCGGCTCGCCCGGAAGCACCGACCGGCCGTGCCCCCGGTGGTCGTTCGCGTAGACCGCGAACCCATGCCGGGTGAGGAACTCGGCGAAGTGACGGTACCGCCCGGCGTGTTCCGCCATACCATGCGCTATCTGCATGACGCGGCGCACCGCCGTATCTTCGTCGGGAAGCCACGCCGAAAAAACTATCGCGCCGCCGTGGACGCTCTCGAACCTACCGCTCTCCTCTCTCATCGCAGACCCCGTCGCATGTCAGTACCCCTCTCTAGCACGCCCGACGGGAAAAGACAAGAGGAGGCACACCGGTTAAAGTTGACAACGCGAAAGGCGGCGTGTTACATTCGGACCGCGTGACCGATCAACCACCCCTGTTAGGAGGAGTATCCATGAAAAAGATCCTGCTCGCCACCGAGAAAGCGTTCGTAAAAGAGGCGGTCGACAAGATCGCGGCCGTCTGCAAAGAGGCGAACTACGAACTCATCAAACTCGAGAACTACAAGGACCCGAAGGACCTGCTCGCGGCGGTCCCCGCCGCCGACGCGATGATCATCCGCTCCGACATCGTGAAACAGGAGGTGCTCGACGCGGCGAAGAACCTCAAGATCGTCGTTCGCGCCGGGGCCGGCTACGACAATATCGACACCAAATACGCCGCCGAGAAGAAGATCGTCGCGATGAACACCCCCGGGCAGAACTCGAACGCCGTGGCCGAACTCGCCTTCGGCATGATGCTTTACGCCGCCCGTAACTGGTTCACGCCGAAGAGCGGCACCGAACTGCGCGGCAAGAAACTGGGCATCCACGCCTACGGCTTCGTGGGGCGGTCGCTCGCGGCCATCGCCAAGGGCTTCGGCATGGAGATCTACGCCTACGATCCGTTCATAGACACCGCGTCGATATCCAAGGACGGCGTGACGCCGGTCGGTAGCGCCGAGGAACTGTACCGCACCTGTCAGTATGTGTCGCTCCACATCCCGGCGACCGAAAAGACCAAAAAGAGCATCAACCACGCGCTCCTCTCGCTGATGCCCAAGGGAGCGGTCCTCATCAACACCGCCCGCAAAGAGGTCATCGACGAGGCATCCCTCCTCAAGATGTTCGAGACCCGGCCCGATTTCAAGTATCTCTCCGATGTCGAGGACACCGTCAAGGATCAGGTGCTCGAAAAATACAAGGACCGCGCCTTCTTCACCCCCAAGAAGATGGGAGCCCAGACCGAGGAGGCGAACATCAACGCCGGCATCGCCGCGGCACGCCAGATCGTCTCGTTCTTCGAGAAGGGAGACCTCACCTTCAAGGTGAATTGACCCCCGCTCCTTCTTCTTTTTATTTGTAACCGTTCCGTTCTTTTTTCTTGACCTCACCTCCGTACCCAACTATAATTGTGCTCTCTAAAGGGGTCGGAAGTGAAGCGCTCGGCTATCTTCATTGCTTTTCTTGGTGTGTTCGCGTCGCTGGCGCTCTATTTCTTCTTCCATTCTTCCTCAAAGACCGACCGGAAAACGCAGGAACTGGTCATCCTGACCTGGGAGGATTACACCGACCGGCAGATGATCTCCGATTTCGAACGGGAGACCGGCATCGCCGTGACCGTCGTCGAGATAAAGACCTCGAGCGAACAGGTCGCCCGTCTGCAGGACGACCCGGCGGCGTTCGACCTCGTGGTCGTCGACGAATCGGTGCTGGCCTATGTGCTTAACGCCAAACTCGCGCGCCCCTTCGATCTCACCAAGATACCCAACATCACCGACATCACCTCCCGATTCGGCACGCAACTCCCGATGGCGGTGCCGCAATTCTGGGGGACCGCCGGATACATCATCGACACCCGACAGGTCCCGGCGGACACCGACAGCATCGAGATGCTTTGGGATCCACGGTATCGCGGAAGGATACGCCTTCTGGACGACGCCCCCGACGCGATCGTGCCGATCCTGCACCGCGCCCGTCTTTCAATAAACGACACCGCGAGCGCGGAACAGGAGAGCGCGATCACCCGTCATGCCGAAGGCCTGCGCGAGAACGGTGTATCTTTCGGCGACACCTTCGACAACATAGCCAAGGTGATGGACGGCACCGTCTGGATCGCCCAGACCTACAGCGGAGACCATCTCTACAAGGCACGGGACATCCCGCACCTTCGCTTTGTGTTACCGCGTGAAGGCTTCCGCCTCTGGGCCGATTATTTCGTGCTCTCCAAGTCGGCGCGCAATCAGGCGGCGGCGCACCGGTTCATCTCCTTCCGCCTCCGTCCCGAAGTGGCCGCCCGCGCATCGAGCACCTTTTTTTATCCCTGCGCGGTCAACGGCTCCGAAAAACTCCTGCGCCCCGAACTGCGCGAGAACAGCGTCATGTTCCCCGCCATGTCTACCCTCGACCGGGGCGAGCGTTACGAACGGAACAAAGACCCTATTCCGCTTCACCAGAAACTGTTCAATCTCATGAAGAAATAGCGGCAGGTATCGCGTGCAACGGCGTATATTCATTCATCTCATCTCCATAGCGTTCCTTGCGATAGCCGGCATAACCGCCATCGCCGCTTACCATATCCGCGCCGGCACCATCCACTACCACGCCGAGACATTCTCCAAGATAGCCGAAGAGGTCCACCACAACATGGGGCGCGTGCTCGCCGGCGCCGTCAGTGATGTCGCGCTCATATCGAACAACCCTCTTTTTCGCAACGGCGCGGCCGATCCCCGGGCGATAGAGGAGGAACTTCACAATATCCACAAGATACTCCCGCGGTATGACGACATCAGCGTCATCGCGCCGAACGGCACCATCATCGCCTCGACCTCCTACCGATTCCTCGCCGACTGGCGACACAAGAAACATTTTCAGGAATCGCTCCGGGGCTCAGTCGCCGTGTCGCCGGTCAGCGTCTCTTCCGAACCTTTCCGCCAGTCCCTCCAGTTCACTGCGCCGGTAACGCAGAACGGCACCGTGAAGGCGGTCGTCGCCCTGCAACTCGACCTCGCGAAACTGGCCGAGATCCCGCTCGGCGTACATGTCGGCGAGACCGGTCGGGCCTTCGTCACCGACCACGCGGGCAACATCATCATACACCACGACCCCCGACGGGTCTTGGAGGCGGCGCCCGCGGAATTGCTCTCGACGGAACGGACCGGCGGCGCCTTCTTCACCGAGAACGGCGCACTCTTCTTCGGGAGCATGTTCTCTCCGTCGCCCGAAGAGACCATCTTCCCCGCCGAGATACCGCCCTGGCGCGTGACCATCGCCGAACGGAGCGAGGAACTCCTCTCGGCGGCCCGGTTGGCCGTACTGCAGGCCATCCTGCTCGCCGCCGCCATATTCGTCGTCGCCGTCCTCGTGTCGTTCCAACTCTCGCGTCGCATCGTGCGGCCGCTCGGGGAGCTGACCACCGCGATAGCCGACATATCGGGGGCCGAACTCTCCGTCTCCCTGCCCCCGCCGACGAACGATGAGATCGGCGCGCTATCGCGGGCCTTCCTGCGTCTGCTGGAGGATCTCCGGGAAAGCCGCTCCCTGCTCGTCTCCAGCGAAAAACGATACCGCGAAATGGCCGATCTCCTGCCTCTCCCTCTTTTCGAAACGGACCTCACCGGCAAGATCCGATATGTGAACCGCGTCGCCTTCGAGACCTTCGGGTACCGTGAAGAGGACATCGCACGGGGCGTGTCGATGTTCGATGTGCTGGTGCCGGAAGACCGGCCGCGCGCCATGAAGAATGTCGACAGCCGCCTGAACGGGACGCTGGTGAACCGCGTCGAATACACCGCGCGGCGAAAGGACGGCACCACCCTGCCGGTCATGGTCTACAACGCGCCGTTCCACGAGCATGAGCGGGTCGCCGGCCTCAGAGGGGTCGTTCTCGACCTCTCGCCCATACGGGAGGCCGAAGAGGAACTGTCGCACAAGGAACAGCAACTCATGCAGGCGCAGAAGATGGAGTCCATCGGCACGCTCGTCGGCGGGCTCGCCCACGATTTCAACAATGTGCTCGGCGGCATCGGCGCCACCTCCTCGCTCCTCACCTATATGAACACCCACGACCCGGCCGCAGTAACGCCGGAGAAACTGCGCGAGTCGCTCGGCCTGATAGACGATCAGGTGAAACGCGCCTCCGAGATGATACGAAAACTGCTCACCCTTTCGAGACGCCAGAAGATCGCCTTCTCGCCGATTGACCTCGTCCGGTCGGTCCAGAATGTCGCCATCATCGCCGAAAAGACGCTCGACAAGAGCGTGCGTCTGCGCCTGTCTCTCCCCGCCACACCGGCGCTCATCAACGGCGACGGGGCGCTTCTCGAACAGGTCATGCTGAACCTCGTCCTGAACGCATGGCATGCCATGACCATCATGCGCGCGGAGGACGGGACGCCGGGCGGCACCTGCGCCATAACGCTGGAACGCATGGACATCGGCGACGGGTTCCCGAACTGGCCGCCGGGCCTTTCCACCGGCCCCTACTGGTCGCTCCGCGTCACCGACACCGGCGTCGGCATACCGGCGGCCGATCTGCAGACTGTGTTCGATCCGTTCTTCACCACCAAGAAGCGCGCCGGCGGGTCGGGTCTCGGGCTCCCGATGGCCTATACCATCATCCAACAGCACCACGGCGCCACAACGCTCTCCTCAATCGTCGGGAGCGGCACCACCGTCACCGCCTACCTGCCGATACTGGCCGACCCGCAGGAGGACGCCGCCGTCGACAGGGCCGCGTTCACCCCCCACCGCGGGAGCGGCACGGTGCTCTGCGCCGACGACGAACCGGCGATCCGCGAAACGGTCAAGGAGATGTTGACGCTCATGGGCTACGAGGTCCTGACCGCCGCCGACGGCGAGGAGGCGGTGACGCTCTTCCGCAGATACGCCGACCGCATCTCTTTCCTCGTCCTCGACATCATCATGCCGCAACGCTCCGGCATCGAGGCGCTCCGCGAGATCCGGCGCGACCGGCCTCAGATGCGCGCGCTACTCATCTCGGGCTACCGTTTCGAGGAGCCGACGCAGGAGGCGGTGTCGTGGGGCGGCGTCGCCACGCTCGCCAAGCCCTTTTCCTTCGAGCAGTTCGCCGAGGCGATCCGGGCCCTCACCTCCTGACCGAAAATTTATCTTTTCTTTATTTTTCGACCGATTATAATCGGCCGTAAACGGAACGCTCTTCGGGAGGGTCGCGCATGAGGAACATCATCCTGAAAATGGTGTCGAAAGGGGTCATATCCTCCGACAACGCCAACCGGCTCGTCAACATGAAACAGGACATAGACCCGCTCTGGAAAGGTATCGTCCGCGGCTATGTCGACGAGAAGAAACTCGCCCGTTTTTTCGAGGAGGAGGGCTACCCGGTCATTTACGACGAAGGGACCACCGTGTTCCAGAAGGACGACATCTTCAAGTTCTTCACCCCCGACATCATCGCCAAATATCTCGTATTTCCGATATCCTACAAGAAGGATAACCGCGACATCATCCTCGGGTTCCTCAACGCGGCCCACCTTGAAACGGTGCGCCGGATGATACAGCACATCTTCCCCGACCTTTCCACCACCTACTTCCATGTCCCCTACTCGGTCTTCCGGCGTGTCGTGTACAAGAACTTCCTGTTCGACATGAGCAAGTATGCCTCGATGGTCATCGGCATGGAGACGATCCTGCCCCCGTCGACGCAAATCGATGCGAAAGGCTCCCTGAACCGGAACATCGCAACAGTCGCCGAACGGGTCATCATCTTCACGATAGAGAACGGCTCGGCCGTCTTCCGCGACGAAGCGACCGTCAACCGGTTCCCGCTCGCCTCGCTCCCGACGATACGCGACGGCCTCCAGAAAAGGTACCTCGAACTATCGGCCGATCATGCCGTGAAGAAACTCTCGCCGACCGAGAAGATACTCCTGTTCACCAACATGGGGATAAAGCGGGACGACCGCATGGTCATCGTCAGCGCCGACGATGACAGCGGTTTCTTCATCCTCATCAATCCTCGGGTATCGCGGGACGAACTGATAAAGATGTTGGGCGAACTGAACCGGGCGGGGACACCGGACGAAACGCCAGCCGCCGCCGAGATATTACATCTTGAGTTGAAGAAATAGGCCGTACGGCCCCCATCACGGAACGGCGATACCCTCTATCGATCCATCCTCGCCGATGGTCACCAGATTCCGGGCGATGCCCTCCTTCTCGGCGACCCAGGTCCGCCCCTCGGCGTTCCAGATGAGCGAGGCGCTCTCGCCCCGACGGCTCCCCTCGACGCAGTAGACATCGAACCGGTTCTTCGTGGCCGTTATCCGGTAAGTGTCGCCCAGATAGGTCACCACCTGCGTCTCGCTTTCGCCTTCGTTCATCGCGAGCGGGTCGCTCCCGGTCCAGAACTCGACCGTGTTCAGGATGAAGAGGTCGACGAACAGGACGACCGAATAGACCTGAAAGACCCAGCAGATGATGTGGACCGCGGTCGAACCCCACCGACCGTCAATGTCGCCGACCAATTTATTCACCTTTTTGAAGAGGGGGTAGGTGCCGTAACATCCCTGCATGAACATCGCAGAGAAGAGCATGGTCAGCGCCAGAACCATCGACATGAGTCTTTTTCTCATGGGAAACTCCTTCAAACGGTTAATAAGCAGGCGGAACCAGAGGAAAGATACCCCCCCGGGAACGAAGAATCAAGATTTTTACAACCAAAAAAAAACCTAAGCGATTCCTTGACTTAGCACATTTATTAGCGTACCGTTGGCGTGTCTGTTCTTTTGGGAGGTCGCAAGATGAGTATGCTGAACGAGTTCAAGGAATTCGCGTCAAAGGGCAATGTCGTCGACATGGCAGTCGGCGTCGTGCTCGGCACCGCCTTCGGCAAGATCGTCACCTCGGTGGTCAACGATGTCATCATGCCCCCCATCGGGCTTCTGCTCGGCGGCACCGATTTTTCGAATCTCGCCGTCACGCTCAAGGCGGCGGAGGCAGGGGCGCCGCCGGTGATGCTGTACTATGGCCGTTTCGTTCAGACCATCGTCGATTTCATGATCGTGGCGTGGGCCATCTTCCTGCTGGTCAAGGGGGTCAACTCCCTGCGACGACTTCAGGAACTCAAGATCCCGACGGTACCGGGAGTGAAGATACCCGGCATATCAGAAAAAAAGAAAGAGGAGGTATGACATGACCCGTTATCTGACGACCTTGTTCCTCTGTTTTGGACTGTTACTGGGCGCCGTCGCGCAGGCCGAAGAGCCGGTTGACGCCGCCAAGGATGCCAACGCCGCACCCGCGTCGGCCAAGGACGACAAGAAGGGCGATCGCCTGTTCTTCGCCATCGGCACCGGCGTCAACTTCTCGCTCACCGACAACCGCGATGTGGTCGGCCAGACGACCGGCACCTCGTTCCTCATCGGCCTCAACCTCGACACCAAACTCGAATACTACAAGTTAGGACACGAGATACGGACCAACCTGATCATCGACGAACAGTTCAGTTACACCCCCGACCTCGACCGGATCATAAAGAGCGCCGACAAATTCGCCATCGACGCCATCTATCTCTACAACATCAGCGCCGACCTCTGGGGTCCGTTCGCGAAGGCCCATTTCGAAACGCAACTGTTCAACGGCTTCCTGAACACCATGCGCCCCGAGTACTATGTGTTCCCCGACGGGACGACGGTCGCCCCCTTCGACCAACTGCAGATATCGGGCTCGTTCGATCCCATCAAGATATCGGAATCGGTCGGTCTTTTCGTTAAACCGTGGACGCGCGAATGGCTCAAGACCGAACTCCGCGCCGGCCTCGGCGGACTGCATCTCATCGCCGACACCGTCTACATCGCCGGCGCCAAAGATGAGGCGCTGAATCAGATACCACTCACGCAGGTCGAGAGTTTCAACCAACTCGGCGCCGCGTTCGCCGCAATGCTTTCGGGCACCTACAAACTCGAGGCACCGATAACCTACGGCGCGAGCGCCGACATCCTCGTGCCGTTCGTCTATGAGGATCCGATGGGGCGGTCCGCAGGGGAACTGACCAACTACAATTTCGCCGCCAATGTCGGCGTCGAGGTCGCCCCGTGGCTCTCGGTCGGCTACCGCTTGTCGGTCGTTCGCATGCCGCAGGTGAGCGAGGAGTGGCAGATACAGAACAACCTGCTCGTTTCGTTCCGCTACTCGTTCGAAAAAGAGGTGCCGGAAGAGGCCGCGCCTGCCGAAGCCGCCGCTCCGGCTGAGGCGGCTCCCGCTCCGGCTGAGGCGGCTCCTGCTCCGGCGGCTGAACCGGCACCCGCCCCCGCAGAACCTGCTCCTACCGCCGAACCGGCACCCGCGGAAGCACCCGCCGAGGCGGCTCCCGCTCCCGCCGAAGAGAAGCCGGCTGAAGCGCCGACCGAATAACGCCCCGTTTCTTCCCCGTTTTTATTGCTTATCGCCCGCTCTTCAGTATACAGTCGTCCCCTAACGATGTTCGGAGTCGCACATGCGCTTTTTCTCGATGCCCGCGCTGACCATCGGTGACTCGACCGCCACCCTTCCCATCGTGCAGGGAGGCATGGGGGTCGGCATATCGCTCGCCGGGCTGGCCGCCGCCGTCGCGAACGAGGGGGGCATCGGCGTCATCGCCGCCAACGCCATCGGCCTCATGGAGCCCGATTACCGGCACAACGGCCGCGAGGCCAACATCCGCGCCCTGCGCCGCGAGATCCGGTCGGCGCGCGAACGCTCCCAAGGCATCATCGGCGTCAACCTGATGGTGGCGGTCAACAATTTTCAGGACATGCTACGCGTCGTCATCGAGGAGAGACCCGATGTCGTATTCCTCGGCGCTGGGCTCCCGATAAAGGACATCCCGATAGCCGAACTGCGCGCCGCGAAGGTCAAGATGGTCCCCATCGTCTCGTCGGGACGCGCCGCGAAACTGATCTTCAAGTCGTGGGAGAAGAACTATCGCGACATCCCCGATGCCGTCGTGGTCGAAGGTCCCGAGGCGGGCGGCCATCTCGGCTTCAAGATAGAACAGTTGGGCGACCCCGCCTACGCGCTGGAAAGGATAGTCCCCGAAGTGATCGCCGCGCTGGAAGAGTTCTCGCACCGGTTCGACCGCCCGGTCCCGGTCATCGCGGGAGGCGGCCTGTTCACGGGCGACGATATCAGGCGTATCCTGCAACTCGGCGCGGCGGGCATCCAGATGGCGACCCGTTTCGTCGCGACCGACGAGTGCGACGCCGACATCCGGTTCAAGGAGGCCTATGTCAACTGCGCGACGGGTGACATCACCATCATAAAAAGCCCCGTCGGGATGCCGGGACGGGCCATCCGCAACGAGTTCCTCAAGGAGGTCGAACGCGGCGATCGGAAGGATTTCCACTGCCCGTGGCGCTGTCTCGAATCGTGCGACGCCCGCGAGGTGCAGTACTGCATATCAGAGGCGCTCAACAACGCGCGGATGGGCGAACTCCGCGACGGCTTCGCCTTCTGCGGATCGACCGCGTGGCGCATCGAGAAGATCGTGCCGGTGAAGGAACTGGTCGGCGAACTCAGGGAGCAGTACGAACAGGCGATGGTCACCTACTATCAGGACGAGTTCGCGAAGTTCAAGGAACGGCTCGCCGCCGCCATCGGCGAGAGAAAGACGCTCATCGGCGCCCGCATAGCCCAGTGGAAAGAGGAGTACGAGACGGCGCTCGCGCAGGTCGCCAAAACAAAGAAGGAATACGAAGCGGCCTACGATCTGAAGGTCTCCGAATTCAAGAACGGCTACGAACAGAAACGGCTCGCGCTGGTCAACGGGTACGAACAGAGACTCGCCGACTTCAAGAACGGGTACGAGCAGAAACGCGCCGCCTTCGCCGAAGAGTACGAAAAGGCGCTCGAACGGGCCGCCACGCTCAAAAAGGAATACTCCGACCGCCTCGCCGACCTGCAGGCGGGCGACACCATGACGGCGCAATAACCCAACCACTTTCCGGTATCACCCATGACACAGGAACTCATCGCGGTCATATCGCTCCTCGAAGGGGCGCTCTATCAGGAGACGAAGAACCTCTGGGACCTCTGCGCCGAACGGTACGGCGCGAAGGAGGTGCAACTGTTCCAGCATCCATCCTTCACCTTTCAGGGCGGCTCGGTCGAGGCGACGAAACTGCCCGAGATGCGGAAACAGTTCCAGCGGTTCGCGGCGAAGGTGAAGCCCTTCACGCTGTCGGTGCGGAAGATGGGGAACGCCGGGAAGGAGATGCTCTACTTCGAGGTCGAACGGACCGAGGAACTGGCGGGGACCCATCTCATGGCGAACGCCTTCCTCGACATCTTCTGCGACCGGACCATCGAGGAGTACCTGCCGGAACGGTGGCACCCGCATGTGGCGATCGCGATGCACGATCTTTCGGAGCGCGGCTTTGCCGAACTCTGGGAGGACTTCGGCGCGGTGACCTATGCCTTCGATCAGGTCATCAACAACCTCATGCTGATACGCTTTCTCCCCGATGGCAGCATCGAGGTCTTGGAAAAGGCGAAACTCTCTATTTGAATATAATGTAGTCTTCCTGACGGCTGACGACCTCCTGCGCCGCCGCGCGGAACGCCGGATAGTCGGCCGGCGCGAGCATCGTGCATTCCTTGCGGTAACGGGTCGTCACGGTAAGGGCGTTCGGACCGCCCTGCGCCGTCCGTTCCACGCTGAAGCAGGGCCCGTCGCTCCGGAACTTCTCGGGGGCCGAGAGCACCTTCGCCTTGGGCGGCAGTGAAACGGTCACCGTCACCTCGGTGAGCGCCGGTATGCCGAGTTCCATCGGCAGGATCCGCTCGGCCAGTTTTATCATGTCGGCGCGCAGAAGATCGAGCGGTATGCGTAGCCGCTTCCGGTCACCCTGTTTCACCAGAAGATTCGACGCGTCGGCCATGAGCGTTATCGTGAGCGGCCGTTCGATGTCCTCGATGTCGCCATACTCGGCGCCGATGAGCGTCCCGCCCTGAAAGAGCCGGTTGACGAGCCCTTGGAAGAACCGGTCGGCCTCCTTGCGGGTACGGAGCGTCTGTCTGACATACGACGAGTAGTTGCCGCGCAGGGTCAGCGTCGCGCGCGCCGCCACCGAGCCGTCGGGTGCCACGGTCAGCGCGATGTCCTGCCGTTCTTGGTTGAGTTCGGCCGGCTGGTACGGTATCGGGATGAACCGCCACTGCGCGGTGTCGACATCCATGACCAGACCCTCGACCCCCTGATCATCCTCGCGCAGGTTGCCGATCTCCAGCAGGTCCACTGTCGGGTCCATGAAGAATGGCTCCTCGACCCCCGGTTGGACCGGGATATGGACTATGGCGTGGTTGAACTGCTGGTTCGGTATCTTCTTCTGCAGTTGACCGGCGCGGCGGGTCCGCAGTATCGAGTAATCGGCCTTAAGCCCCGCCTCCTTGGCGAGTTGGATGAAGAGCACCGCCTTGTCCTTGCAGTCGCCGTAGCGCCGTTCGATGACCTGCGCCGGGCTGTGCGGCTTCACCCCCGCGATGCTCGTTTCGTAATCCTGCTGGTAGCGGATATCCTGCGCGACGAACCGGAACAGCGCATCCATCTTTGCGCGCGGCGTTTGTTTCCCTTCGGTCAGACGGGCGGCGAGTTCGCGCGTCTCCTTGGTCGAGGCGAACACATTCTTGAGGAGCGCCCGTTCCCAGTTGGTGTAGTCCTCCCAGTCCTTGATGGAACTGATGGTCATCTGTTCAAGAAAATCGGACACCGGCGGCGCCATCGGCTCCAGCATGAGCGGCGGGCGGTCCACCGCCGTGAAGGTCCGCATCGTGAGCCCCTCCACCGTCTCGATCCGCTCCTTGACCGGCGCGCGGATGTCGAACACCAGTTCCCGTTTCGGGTTGTGAATGAGCCGCAGTTCCGAATAGAGCATCTGTTGGGAGACGGTCTGGAAATACCACTGCCCGAGAAAGTGATTGTCGAGAAAATGGGGCGGCGAACTGTAGTGGATGTACTGCAGCACCGTCACCGAGCCCTTGTCGAGTTGGCGGAATCGTATCTGCCCGCCGCGGATGGACGACGCCTCCTGTCGCACCCCCTGCGGATCGAGCGAATAGGCCTTGAGTATCTTCAGCCGGCCCATGAAGGGGAGCGACTCGTTGATGAGCATGTCGCGGCCCGCGTCGTTGACCACCAGTTTCACATCGGTGATGTACCAGATGCTCGACCCGTCGTCATTGATGTGGACCGCCGCCTGATCGAGCGCGATGATCGCCTGCGCCCCGGGATGCGGGGTCACCGCCTTCGCCACGGCGATACGGGCGTTCATCTCCGCCTCGGAGGGCAGGTACCGCTCGGCGATATCCTTCTCGCCGAGCGACAGGTAGGTCACCCGCTCCGCGAGCGACGAGTTCTTCGGGTTGCGGTCGAGCGCCTTTTTCCACTGGGCGAGCGCCTCCTCGCGCCGTCCCTGCTCCCATGCCAGATCACCGAGTTCCTGATAGGCGCCGGGGGCCGACGGGGCGAGCGCGACGGCATGGTCGAGGAATGTACGGGCCTCCTCGTACCGTTTCATGCGCCGCAGGAGTTCGGCCTGTTCGGCCGGATAGGCGGGGTTGTCGGGGGCCAGCCGGGCCAACTCCCCCACCCACCGGAGCGCGGCGGGGAGATCCTGTCGCATGCGGGCCATCGTGGCGAGTTTGCGGAGGAACACCAACCGCCCCGGTTCGAGCGCGACCGCCGCGACAAGGAGTCGTTCCGCCTCGTCGAAGTAACCGAGCGCCTCGGCGCAGTCGGCCTCTTCCCGGACGATGTCGGCGTCTCCGGGCCATGCTTCACGCATCGCGTTCACGATATCGCGCCGGTCCTTGTGCCACCGACGATCGCGGAAAAGACCGCTCAGCCCCCAGTAAGCCGCGGAGGCCGCGGGATCCAAGGCGCGCGCCGCCTTGTAATCGTCCTCGGCGCTGTCACGGATCCCCTTGCGCCGGTAGAAATCGCCGCGAAGCGCAAGGAATCCGGCGGTCGGCATCCCCTGCGGCGACAGGGCACGGTTCAGAAGATCTATCAGGCGGCCCTCCTCCTCGTTCTCGATGAACCCCTGCGCGGCGAAGAACATCGCAAGCGGGTTCTGCCCGTTCCCTTCGTACAGGGAGATGAGCGCCTGCCGTCCTTTTTTCCGCAGGCCGTTGCGTTGATCTGAGAGCGCCTGCAGGAACGCCTGCCTATTCTGCTGGGCGATGGACGGTAACACCTCCTCGCCCGGCGCGGAGGGCGCGGGTTGCGCGACCGGCTTCGCGAGCGTAGCGTCGGCGACGGTCCGTGAAAAGACCGTTCCGCGCAACG
>JAKLFG010000054.1 GCA_022711315.1 bacterium
GAGAACTGCCGCATCAAGTACGATACCGCCGTCGGCGAGTTCCTCTACCGCGACTATTCGTCGGTGCTCGACTTCATGAACCCGACGCTCCTGCTCAAGGGGACCAAACTCTCGGTGTTCGAGAGTCTCGATTCGCTCGTGTCGAAATACTTCACCGACCACCGCGCCAAGAAGATACTTGAATACGCGATGGTGTTCCTCGGCAACAGCCCCTACAACGCACCGGCGATGTACTCGATGATGTCGCACCTTGATCTCAACCTCGGCGTCTTCTTCCCGCGCAACGGGATGTGGGGGATCGTCGAGGCGCTCATGGAACTGTGCCGCGAATACGGCGTCGAGGTGAAACTCGGCGAACCGGTCCGCTCCATCGAGATGAGCGGCAAGGAGGCGCGCGCCGTCGTCACCGACAAAGGGCGCTACGAGGCCGACATCGTGCTCGCGAACGCCGATTACGCCCACGCCGAGACCGATCTGCTGCCCGATGCCGCATGCGCTCTGGACGAGGGATACTGGAAGAAAAAGACCTATGCCCCTTCGATGTTCATCATGTACCTCGGCGTGAAGAAGCGTCTGAAGCGGCTGGCCCACCACACGCTCTATTTCGCCGATGACTGGGATCATCACTTCCGACAGATATTCGACGAACCGGCGTGGCCCGATCAGCCCTCGTACTATGTCTCGGTCACCTCGAAGACCCAGCCCGATGTGGCGCCGAAAGGGTGCGAGAATGTCTTCATGCTCGTGCCGGTCGCCTGCAACCTCGACGATAACGACGGCCAGCGGGCCGCGTACGCGGACAAGATGATCGCGCACCTCGAAACGCTCGCCGGCGAGAATATCCGCGACCATATCGCGGTAAAACGCATCTTCTCGGGGCGCGATTTCGCCGCCGACTACAATGCCCGCTACGGTACGGCGCTCGGCCTGTCGCACACCTTCGATCAGACGGCGGTGTTCCGCCCGCCGCGCCGGAGCAAGAAGGTGAAGAACCTCTTCTACGCGGGTCACTACACTCACCCCGGCGTCGGTGTCCCGATGGTCTTCATCGCCGCCGAACTCGCCGCGAAGATCATCGCCGGCGAACGGTGATTTGACACCTTCCTCTTTTTCGGTTAGAGTGCTCCGCAATGAACACCTTTCCGGAGGTCTCTCATGAAGCAGTTGGGAACGGTCCTGCTCTCCAGACAGCCTTTCTCCGAGATCGTCATCGGCAACACCGCCATCGTCCGCGCTATGATAGAGACCGGCACGCGGGTGGTGACGAGTTATCCCGGATCGCCCACCCCCGAGATCGCCGAGGCGATCAAAAGTATCCCGCATGACGAGCGCCCGTTCTATTTTGAGTTCTCCACCAATGAGAAAGTGGCGACCGAGGTGGCTTACGGCGCGTCGGTGAACGGCCATCTGTCGTGCGTCTTTTTCAAGAGCGTCGGGCTCAATGTCGCCGCCGACACCTTCGTCCAGTTGGGACACATGAACCTCACCGGCGGGATGGTCATCGTCTGGGGCGACGATCCCGGCGCGCACAGTTCGCAGAATGAGCAGGACAACCGGCACTTCGCTCTCCTTTCCTACACGCCGGTGCTCGAACCGGCGACCCCGGCGGAGGTCTATTCTTTTTATAAGGAGGCGGCGCGCATATCGGTCGAGAAGGGGATGCCGGTGGTGCTCCGGCTGACGACCCATGTCTGTCACCAGAAGGAAAAGGTTTCGTTCGGCGGCTGGGACCCGACGCCGTGGGACAAGACACCGCGCTTCGACCCGAAGAACGGGCCGTACATCCCGATCACGACCGAGGTCTTCCCGATGAAGCGGCGCGCCCTCAAGCGGCTGGCGGAACTGTCGGCCGCGTTCGACGCATCGCCGATGAACCGGAGCGAGGACCACAAGAACCGCGACCGCGGCATCATCACCTTCGGGACCACCTACCTGTCGCTGATGGATGTCCTGCGCGGCGTGAAGAAGAGGCCCGACATCCTGAAACTCGGCACGATACATCCGCTCCCGACGGGACTGATACAGGCGTTCCTCGAAAGTCACCGCGAGGTGAAGATACTGGAGGAACTCGACGCCGTCATCGAGCCGCAGATAAAGGCGCTCGCCTACGACAAAGGGATCGCGAACCGCATCAGCGGCAAGCGCGACGCCGAGGAATGGATCGGCGAATATACCCCCGACAAGGTCCACGGCATCCTGCGGCGCGAGTGGCCCGACCTGCTTCCCGAGAGACCGCCGCGCCCCGAGGGGCGGCCCTACGCGCCGAAACGGCCGGCGCAGATGTGTCCCGGCTGCGGCCACCGGAGCGCTTTTTACGCGATCAAGAAAGCGCTCGCCGCGACCGACATCAAGGTGGGCGACATCGGGTGCCATTCGCTCGGGTTCCTGCCGCCCTACAACATGAACGAACTCCTCATGTGCATGGGCGCCTCGGTGCCGATGGGATCGGGACTGTCGCTTTTCCAGACCGAACGGAAAGTGGTCGCCTTCCTCGGCGATTCGACCTTCTTCCACGCGGGACTTCCCGGCATCGTGAACGCGATATTCAACCGTCACCGGGTGACGCTCATCCTCATGGAGAACGGCACCACCGCGATGACGGGCCATCAGGACCACCCGGCGGTCGGGAAGAATTTCAACGAGATCACCGAGGCGATACCGGTGCGCCGGGTGCTCGAAGGGCTCGGCGTGAAGCATATCTTCGAGGTCGACGCCTACCAGCAGGGGAAACTCATCGAGTTGGTGAAGCAGGCGGTCGAGATCCCGGAGTTCTCGGTGGTCATCGCGAAGCATCCCTGCATGCTGAAGTACATGCGGGAACAGCGGCGCAAGCCTGATTTCAAGGAGAAGCAGGTCATGGTGCCGCCCGAACTCTGCGACGGCGTCCATGAATGTGTCGAGAAGTTCGCGTGTCCCACCTTCACACGCTTGCCCAACGGAAAGGTGACGGTCAACACCGATCTCTGCATCGGCGACGGATCGTGCATCCAGACATGCCCGTCCAAAGCGATAAAACCGAAAGCGTAGGGAGATACCGATGAACACCAATATCTATATCACCGGGGTCGGCGGGCAGGGGATCGGGATGCTTGCGGAGGCGCTCATCCGGGCGGCCGACCATGCGGGGCTCGCGGTCAAGGGGGTCGATACCCACGGACTCGCCCAGCGCGGCGGCATCGTGGTGTCGCACCTGCGCATCGGCGACGAGGTATATTCGCCGCTCATCCCCGAAGGCGACGCCGACATCGCCGTGGCGCTCGAACGACACGAGGCGCTCCGGGCGCTGAACGGCTTTGTGAAGGATGGCGGGACGCTCGTCTGGTACGACACCGTCTGGCAACCGCTCGAGGTCCGCGTCGGCGCGGCGCCGGAAGTGGCGCGCGAAACGGTCGCGGAGGAATGCGAACGCCGCACGGTGAAGAATGTCCGGGTGCGGGTCGACGATCTGCCCGACACGCGGATGCAGAATATCGCCCTCATGGCGGCCATATGCAGGGAGGGACTCATCCCCGGCATCAAAAAAGAGCACTACGAAGCGGCGATGGGCGACCTGATGGAAGGGCGGATGCTCGAGAAGAACCGGGCGCTTTTCGCTCGCCTGATCGGGTGACCCGCATGCAACACGAGTGGGCCCAGATACTCGACATGGTCGCCGAAGGGTGCTTCTCCGCCGCGGGGCGTCGCCATATCCACGACCTTGCCCCGCTGTCGCGCGGCGAGGCCGAGCGGGAGTTCCGGCTCATCGGCGAGACCGCCACGCTCTCCGAAACGGGGGTCGCGATATTCAACTACGACCTTGATCGGGTGTCCGGCGTCGTTGAGCGGTTCCGGCGCGACGAGTCGCTCGAGCCGATGGATTACCGGGTTGTCGGCGATCTGCTCGAACAGTTGCGGCGCGCTAAACAGGAGATGGGGCGGCAGACCTGGGTGCGCGAGTTCGCCCTGCTGTTCGCGCCCTTCGAGCCCGATGTGAGTCTCGAGATGACCATCAAGCAGACGGTCGATAAAAAGGGGGAGATCAGTTCCGATGCGAGTCCCGAACTCGCCCGCATCCGGCGGCACATCGCCGATACCCATCAACTCATCGGCCGCGAAATAAAGCGGATGATCGCCGACCCGGCGGTCGGTGGCATGTTGCAGGAGGACTATTTCACGATACGCGACGACCGCTATGTACTGCCGTTCAAGACGCAGTTCAAACGGGTGATGAACGGGGTCGTCCACAACCTGTCGCGATCGGGGCAGACCGCGTTCCTTGAGCCGCTCGCGCTCGTCGAACTCAACAACCGGCTGAGTCTCCTCGCATCGCACGAACAGAACGAGATACTCAAGGTGCTCCGCGAACTGCGCGGGCTCCTCGGCCGCCGCATCGACCATGTCGAAGCGTGCGTCGGCCTCGCGCTCCGGCTCGAATCGCTCTATGCCCGGCAACGCTGGATGCGCTCGTACGACTGTGCGATGCCCGAGTTCATCGACGAAGGGGCGGCGGCCGACGAGGTCTGGTACCCGCCGGTGCTCGCGGCGCTGAAGAAAGGGACGGTGCGCAACACCTTCCGGTTCAAGGAGGGTGAGCGCATCATGGTCATCAGCGGTCCCAACGCGGGCGGCAAGACGGTCGCGCTGAAGAGTTTTCATACCGTGGTCGAACTCGCGCGGCGCGGCATCCCGGTGCCGGCGAAACGGGCGCAGATACCCTTTTTCGACGAGGTGTTCCTCGTGCTCGGCGACCAACAGGACGCCGCCGAGGGGGAATCGTCGTTCTCGGCCCACCTGCGCAATCTCGCCGCCATCGCCCACCGCGCGGGTGAACGGTCGCTCGTTCTCGTGGACGAGATCGGGACCGGCACCGACCCGCAGCAGGGCGGGGCCATCGCCCGGGCCTTTCTGGAATTCCTGCGCGACCGCCGGTCGTTCACCGTCGTGACCTCGCATCTCGCCGAGGTCAAGGCGATAGCGCTCGAGGATCCCGCCTTCGTGCCGGTCGCGATGGGGTTTGACGAGAAGCATGAACGGCCGACCTACCGGTTCATGTATCACCTGGTCGGCGGTAGCAACGCGCTCGCGCTCGTCCGCCGGATGGATTTCCCGCCCCAACTGGTCCGCCTGCTCGAGAACCTGCTTTCGTCGCGCGACGGCTCCATCGAGCCGCTCCTCAACCGCCTGCGCCAGAAGGAACAGGACCTTGACGAGGAACAGGAACGCATCGCGGCGCTGAAGGCCGAAACGATCAAGCAGAAGGAAGAGATAGCGGCGCTCGAACGGAAACTGGCGCAGAAGGAGCGCAGTTTCGAGCAGGAGCGGCTGAAGATGCTCAAGAAACTCATGGAACTCGAAGAGACGCAGTTGCGTCGTCGGGTCGAGGAGACCGATGCGAAGAACGCGGCGAAGCGGATCGGCATCGTACGCAAGGAAAAAGAGGCCCTTTCGCAGGCCATTGAACGCGAGAAGGCGAAAGCGGACGAGACGCCGGGAGTGCCGCTCGCCGAGGCCCAAGGAGTGCGCGTCGGTGAGACGGTCGTGTATGACCGGCTGACGAAGATAAAAGGAGTGCTCTCGGCTCTCAAGGGGGTGAAGGCCGAGGTGACGACGGGCGGCAAGAGCGTGCTCGTGCCGGTCGAGCGGCTCATCGTGGTCGACGAAAAGAGGAAAAAACGGGCGGTGGCGGCGCCGGTGGATACCGGAGCGGCCTGTTTCGAGAAATGCGATGTGCGCGGCATGACGGTCGAGGATGCCTGCGCGCTCGTCGAAAAGACGGTGGACGGCGCCTATGCGGCGAAAAGCATCGCGGTGGCCGTCATCCACGGGCACGGGACCGGTGCGCTCAAGAAAGGGGTGCGGAACTATCTGGAACAGTTGGCCGGGCGATACCATTTCGTTTGGCGGAGCGCCCCGACCGAGCAGGGGGGCGATGGCACCACGCTCGTCGAGTTTTCTTAACCGATTGATATGGTTGATATAAAAAACAAGGAGGGGTGTTTGCATCTTCTTAAGTGGATGAAGACAGAACACCTTGAGCGGAGGTATCCCATGCGTTGGCTGATGATAACGATGATCGTTCTGATGGCATTCGCCTGCGACGACGGGTCGCAGAAGAAATATCCCGACATGGAGGTGCTCACCGACAGCGACGCGATCGCGGCGGTATGCGGCGACGGCACGGTCGCCGGCGGCGAGGTCTGCGAGTTGGATGACACCGCCGACTGCGCGACGGTGAAGCCGGATACGCAGGGGACCGCGACCTGCCTTATCGATTGTTCGGGCTGGGACACGACCGCCTGCGTCGGCGCCGACGAATGCGCCGCGGATCCCACGATATGCGGCGATCCGGAGTACGCCGCCTGCGAGAACACCGACGAAGGGTACCAGTGCACCTGCTCGAATGGCTACATTCCAACGAGCGACGGGAAACTCTGCGTGCCGCGCTACGATCTCGAAGGGCCGATCCACCACGGTGACATCCTTCTCATCGTGAACGAGGATGCCGACGGCAGCAATCAGGCCTACATCGGCACGATGCCCGATACCTTTATGACGCTTGCGGTGCCGCAGGCCGCGACTTCTCCGTCGGAAACGACCGACCTGCCGCCCGTCAGGACCCGCGACCGCGTCCTGCCGCTCCCGCCGCACGCCACCCCCGACCTGCGGCTCGGGATAGCGCGGGCGATAGAGCCGTCGCCCGATCCGGAGGTGGGCGAGATCCGCACCTTCTGGACCTCCGACCTCAACACCAACCTCCGCTACCAGATAGAGGCCGAGGCGCTCCATGTCGGGACCCACTGCATCGTCTGGGCCCAGAGGCCGGTGGTGGTCTCCGCGACGACGGCGCAGTCGCTCGGTAAGGAGTTCGACAACACCATATACGAACTCATCACGACCAATTTCTACGAGGCCTCCGATGTCGATCAGAACGGCAAGATAACGATTCTGTTCGTCGATACCGACGGGCAGGCGGGCGGCTATTTCAGCCCGTACGAACTGTACGATCTCGAAGATTCGAACAAGGCCGACATGATCTACATCGAGCAGATGATCGCCCAGTGGGGCGGTTCCACTTACGCGGCGGATGTCGTGGCGCACGAATTCACCCACCTCGTCCACAACAACCGCGACGACCTCGTCGAGAAGAAACTCAACGACAACATGTGGATGTGGGAAGGTATGTCGACGAGCGGCGAGCATGTGTACCGCGGGTTCCAGCGCGATTACAAGAGCACCTACAACGACTCGACGACGGTGGCCGAGGGACTGTCGGTCACCTACTGGGACTACTACGGCGCCGAGATCGAGGCGAACTATGCGCTCACCTATCTGTTCCACCAGTACCTGCGCATCCAGTTGGGGCAGGGGAACGCGTTCTATAGAGAACTCATCGAGAGTCTCAATAACGGTCCGCAAGATTATGACGACCTGATACACACCTACATCGGCGAAGATCTCGATCTCGCCCAGATGCTCACCGGTTTCCGCGTCGCGCTCATCACCAACGAGAAGACCGGGCTCTACGGCTTCCAAGGGGAGACCGGGTTCACCGGCTTCGAGCGCAAATACTGGACCGGCAACGGCGGCAACGAGTTCTACCTGCGCGGAGGCGGTGCCCTGCAGATACGGCTTACCCAGCCGTTCCGCGCCCCCAAGGACGCCGAGAAGACCGTACGGTTCATCGGCATCCACAGCGGCACCGTGACCAAGGACACGCGCGAGGATTACGAGAACGAGTGATATTCTTGCCATTTCTGAGCGGTTCGGCTAACCTGACACCCGATATCGAACATTCGCGGAGGGATATCTTATGAGAGCCCTGATGTTGGTCCTGCTGGTCCTTGTCGCCGCCGGTCTGAACGCCGAGCGGGTCTACCATGCCGACGGTCGTTCCTTTGACATGCCGCCGGTCGACGGCGTCACCGCGCTCACCGGGCCCGCCGCCGCCGTTCCCGACGGCGCGGCCATCAAACGGTGGCTCGCGGGGGATACGCGGTATCTCATCGCCCGGGGTACGGGCGGCCTGCCGGTCTACCGCTACGGCAGGGGCTATGTCGTCGCGCGGCCCGAACTGTTCTGGCGCGGCGTCGCCGATGTCGGGATGCTCGCGGAACGGTACGGCCTCACGCTCGTCGAGATACTGCCCGGCTACGGTCTCTATAAATTCACGGTGAACGGCGATGCGGTCGTCACGGCGCGCCGCATCACCGAGGAAGGGTATGGCTGGGCCTTCCCGAATCTCGTCCGCGAGGTTCAACCGCGGCTTGCCCTGCCGCAGGATGCACTCTACGCCGACTATCAGTGGGCGCTCCATAACCGCGGTTTCTACAACGACGCTTACGGGGACCCGGTCGAGACGCTGAAGCGGGCCGACATCCGGTTCGAGGATGCCCTCCGTTTCCTGATGAAGGTCAACTTCGAACCGGCGAAATATGCTACCAAGGTCGCCATCATGGATTCGGGCGTCGTGACGACCCACCCCGACCTTGTCGGCGACGGCGGCAAGATGGACCCCGGCTACGACGCGATACGCGATGTGGACGGCGGCGACCCTCACATCCCCGACGGGGTGAGCGGCTATGAACTGGCGACCTACGCGCACGGCACCGACTGTGCCGGTATCTCGGCGGCCGAATCGAACGACATCGGCGTTACCGGCGTCTGCCCGTGGTGCGGCATCTATCCGGTGCTCGCGCTCGAAGGGGTCGAGGGGAGCGCCATCAGCGAGGAGATGTACCTTAAGACCTACGACCGCTTCGTTGCAGATCCCGGCATCGTCGCGGTCAACTGCAGTTTCGGCATGTCCTCCGAGTACGGCGAAGTACCGATGATGCCGGGGGTCGAGGAGTCGCACACCCGCTTCATGCGCGACGGCCGGAACGGCAAGGGGGGCGCCATCATGTACGCCTCGGGCAACGAAGGGGTCGATGCCCATTACGACGGGATGTTCCAGCATATCTTCGAGTTCGAACGGAACGGCAAAAAGGTCTCGCACCGGCTCGTCATCGTCGGCGCCACTTCGGCGTGGGACACCCACATAGATTATTCGAACTGGGGCATGGAACTCGGCATCAGCACCCCGTCGCTTTCATCCTATCCGGTCATCGGCATCGCGACGACCCATATCCCCGGCACGGGCGGGCTCGGCGACTACACCGCCTACTTCAGCGGCACCTCGGCCGCCTCTCCCTTCGCCACCGGCGCGATGGGTTTCATATTCTCCCTGAACCCCGATCTGACCCTCGAAGAGGCCGAGGATATACTCTACAAAAGCGCCGACCGCATAAATCCCGAGACCGGCTTCTGGGACGAGAACGGGTTCTCGCCCAAATTCGGCCACGGACGGGTGAATCTGCACAAGGCGGCGCGACTCGCGCTCGGCTACCCGATGTGCGACCCGTTGACCACCGGGCCCGAGGGACTGAACGGCCTCGATGACGATTGCGACGGCTGGGTGGACGAAGGGCTGAAAGGAGAGTTCAAGGTCGGCCTGTCCTGCGAAAAGGACGAGGACTGCGTCATGGAAGGTTACGAGCCCGAACAGGTCCGGTGTGCCGACCGCGTCATCGGCTACACGATGCCCGGCAACTACTGCGTCCTGACGGTCGAGGGGGAACCGTGTCCCGACGGGTCGTTCCTCGGCGGTACCGGCAGTTCGCTCGACTGCCTGCGGGAATGCGGGCCGAACTTTGATTGCGGTCGGGAGGGATTCTACTGCACCGATGAGATATACGGTGTCTGTCTGCCGTACTGTTCGGAGGACACCGATTGCCCCGAAGGTAACTACTGCGACGGCGATATCTGCCACATGACACCCTCGCCGAACGGAGGCCCTTGCGCGAGCGAGGAGGATTGCATGTACACCGGCTCGTACTGCGACACCTCAAAGCCAGGTGGCTATTGCTTCACGCTCTGCGACGATTACGACGATTCGCTCTGCCCCGACGATTCAAAATGCATCTACAGCGCCCGCTCCCGTACCTTCCTGTGCGCCCCCTCCTGCACCTCGGACGCCAACTGCCGTCCCGATGACGAGACCCACTACTATCGGTGTCATGTCGATTTTCAGGGGAAAGAGGGGGTCTGCTTCCGTCCGTGCCGGAACGATGCGGAGTGCGGAGATGACGGCGACTGCAATGAAGATGGTCGCTGTGTGCCGTGGGGGTGGGTGCCGCCCGATGACGCGCCGGTCCCCGATGAGGTCATACCCGACGAGGATGCCGCCGATGCGCCGGTCTTCGACTTCGACATGGCGCCGGGTGGCGGCGGTTCGAGTGATGGCTGTGCGCTCGTGGTGATCTGAGGGCGCGATATCCGCGACCTGTCAGAAAGAGAATCGCAGGGCGACCATCGCGCCGCCCGGTAACGGCGCCAGCGCCGCTTCCACCGGTCGGTCGGCGACGAGATCCCATATGAGCAGGGTCGTTCCGACGGCCAGGAGCGCGCCGCCGGTCACATACGAGGTTATCGTCACCGCTTTCCACGCGTCGTAGGTCCTCGTGTCGCCGCCCGTGCCTCCCGCCTCGTAGTCCTTCTTCGCCTCGCCCGTTCGCCACTGCGCGATACCGCCAAAGATAATGAGTGCACCGCCTCCCGCGAGGAATCCGACGCCGCTCCAGCCCATGGCCGTGAGTTCGCGGGGCGGCGTTGCGTCGGTGGAGGCGCCGGTCTCTGTTACCGGGACGACCGTTCCTGCCGCCATTCTGCCGAACAGTTCGGCGACCGCCGGCGCGATGCTTTCGACGAGCAGGTTGAGGTCGCCCTTCGCCTTCCGTTCGGAGCGGCCGAGCACCGCCACGGTGCGGACATTGAGCCGCTGAAGAGACAGTATCCAGTAATCGCCGAGTTTCGAGAGGGTGCCGGTCACCGACTCGGGTGCCCCGAGCGCGGCGCCGATCTCGGCGACGCAGGCGGTATCCTCGGCGCCGCAGGAGAGTTTTTTCTCTTCGCCGACCATGAGTGCCTTCATGTCGGTCTCGCCGATGGTCTGTCTGCCCGAAACGCGGCCCACCTCGGTCGTCACCATCGCGCTTATCGCGTCGGCGTCCTTGTCGGTGACCCCCGTCTTCGGCTCGATGCGCCAAACCACGATGGCCTCCTCGGCCGGGGCGGGCGAGCAAAGAAGAAGAACGCCGAGGATCAGCAGAAGTTTCAGGAAGCGGGCAGGGTCACGCATGGTCTCTCCTCCGTTCCGGGTCGTGGGCGGGAACCGTCTCGGCAGAACAGTATATCCGCCGCCCTCTTTTTTCTCAAATTTTATTATCGGGGCGCCGTTCTCCTTCGATTTGACAACGGTCGCCGCCCGGTTACACTGCTCCGGGTCCTATCGGAGGTGACCATGCAGGAAGGATATCTTGTCCGTGATTACCGGCCCGGCGATTGGGCCGCCGTCGAGGCGCTCTGGGTGGCGACCGGGATGGGGGGCGCCTACCGCGGCGACACCGCCGAGGTGGTGCGGAAGACGCTCGCCGGCGGGGCGCGGCTTCTTGTGATGGAACGGCGCGACACCGGCGAGGTGGTCGGCACCGCGTGGCTGACCCACGATAACCGGCGCAGTTACCTCCACCATTTCGGGATACTTCCGGCCTATCAGGGGAGGAAACTCGCCAACGACCTCATGGCGGCGACGCTCAAGGCGGCGCGCGAGATGGGGTTCCAATGCAAACTCGAGGTGCATCGTGAGAATGTCGCGGCCGTGACGCTGTATAAAAAGAACGGTTTCGCCTACCTCGGCGACTACGATGTTTACATCATACGGGATATCTGAGGGATAACACCCCGCCCCGTCTTGAAAAATATCCTCCGTGGGGGTTGCTTTTTCATGCTCCGTGCGCTAGAATCGGGCGGTATTGTTCATCCATGAGGGTAGAGACCATGCCGGTGCGGCTGTTCCTGCGTATCCCTTCGATCCTGCTCTGCGCGCTCGCCATCTCTCTTGTCGCCTGCACCTCGGAAGAGCCGGAGGTGATATCGTGCGTCACCGCGTTCGACTGTCCCGTGGATTGGTTCTGCGAGGACAATGTCTGTGTCGAATTTCCCGACAGCGAGTCCCCGCTCGATAAGGACACCGCGGTCAAGGAAGCGGATGCGGGCAACGATGCCGACGGCGCGACCGACACCGCCGGCGATGCCGACAGGGTCGATGACGATGTGGACGGGACCGACGGTGCCGACATCGTGGGCGATCCGGATGCCTCGACCGACGATGGCGGGGTAGGGGATGGCGATGACCTGCCGGGAGATGCCGACGATATCGCGAGCGACGATGACACCCTCCTCGTGGAAGAGGACCACGCGCAGGCGGACGACGGTACGGTGACAACGGATGATGGCACGATAGCGACCGATGATGCCGCGGTGATCCCCGATGACGGCGTGGTCGTGACCGATGATGCGGTGGTGCCCGACAACGATGTTCCCGTCCCCTGCGGTAACGGCCAGAACACGGTCCCCGACGGGTTGAAACTCTATCTGCGCATGGATGAGTCGAGTGGCGGGGTGGCGTACGACTCCTCCGCCGACCCTGTCAACGGCTCTTTCACCCTTGGCGCCTCGCTGGGTCATGCCGGGGTCCGCGGGAGTGCGCTCGCCTTCGACCAATCCAGCAATTTCCAAGTGTCCGACACGGCGAAACTCGACCTTGCGGGCGCCATGAGCGTCGTGGCGTGGGTCAACTTGCCCGATAACGGCGCCGGCAATACGCGACCCTATCTCGTCGTGGGGAAAGGTTCCGGTCATCAGGCGAATTTCGCCATGTTCCGCGAGGCGAACCGGACGATAAGTTTCATCTTCCACAACTGGATAGTGGACGGCATCGTCTGCGGCGCCAGTTCCTCCACCAACCCGATAGACGACGGGGCGTGGCACCATGTGGCGGGGACCTACGACGGCACCTATGCCCGCATCTATATCGACGGCGTGTTGGAGACCACCTCGGATCCCTGTATCATCACTCCCATCGTCAACGACCACCCGGTCACCATCGGGCAGGTCGCTCCGGCCTTCCTCTACACCGATCCGTATACCGGCACCGGCTACATAGACGAGGTCCGTATCTATGACCGCGCCCTCCCGCTCGACGACATACTTTCGCTGAAAGACGGCCCGCATGAATATTGCGACGACGGCAACCATGCCGACGGCGACGGCTGCAGCAGCGTTTGCGAGGTCGAACCGAACTGGAACTGTGGCGGCATGCCGTCGGCCTGTCAGTTCGAAGTCACCTTCAACTATACCGGCGCCGCACAGGAATGGATCGTGCCGACCGGCGTGACGAGCGTCACCATCGAGGCGTGGGGTGCGCAGGGTCGCTCGAATGGCGCCGGTACCATGGCCGGCGGGCTGGGCGGTTATGCGAAGGCGACGGTCCCCGTGACCCCCGGACAAACGCTCTATGTCCATGTGGGGCAGGGCGGCGGGGGCGGCACCTCCGGCGGCTGGAATGGCGGCGGTGCCGGCGGGACCGGCGGGGTCGCCACGGCGAACGGCGGTGGCGGCGGCGGGGCGAGCGATGTCCGCAGGGGCGGCACGGCGCTCACCGACCGCGTCATCGTGGCCGGTGGCGGGAGCGGCGCCGGCGGTAACCGCATAGAAGGTTCTTCACCCGGTGCGGGTGGCGGTGGCGGCGGCGGATACTATGGTGGCGGCGGCGGTGGCGCGTGGGCTCCCTCGGTCATGGCGGGCGGCGGCACCCAGACGGCCGGCGGCATCGGCGGTAGCGGCGGTGCCGGAGGCGGTGCCGGAACGGCGGGGGCGCTCGGTACCGGCGGTACCGGTGAGAATGCCGCTTCTTCCAATCAGTCGGACAGCAACACCGCGGTGGTTGGCGCCGCGGGTGGCGGCGAGGTCGGTGCGAACGGCACCTGTTCGGGCAACTGGACCGGCGGGAGCGGCGGTGGCGGTTCGGGCTATACGGCTGCTCCGGGCAATACCGGCACCACTATGAATAGCGGCATCAGGTCCGGCGACGGGCTTGTTGTCATCACGCTATGATGCCTATGAAGCGGAGGTCATACATGGTCGGTCGACATGTCGCGATATCGTTCTTCTTCGCCTTTCTTTTTCTGCTTGTCGCCTGCACCTCCGAAGAACCCGAGGAGATGATCAGTTGCGTCACCGCGTTCGACTGTCCCGTGGATTGGTTCTGCGAGGATAATATCTGTGTCGAATTCCCCGACAGTCAGCCCCCGACGGATAAGGATACCTCAGGTACGGTGCCCGACGCGGACGCCGACACCGACACCGGCACCGATACCCCGCTCGATCAGGACCCGGTGACCGATCGGGATGCCGATGCCGATATCGACGCGGATGCGGACACCGATGTCGACGCCGACAAGGATGCGCCGGTCGACGACGGTGGCGCGGACGACGGGGTGGTCGGCGATGACAGCGACGAACTTTTGAGCGACGAGCCGGCGGGAGATGACGGCCCGGTCCCCGATGACGCCGTCGCGGTCGACGATACGCCGGTGACCGACTTCGACAATGTGGTGCCTCCGCAGTCGTGCGGCGACGGCAAGAATACCGTGGCGGAGGGCCTCGTGCTTTATCTGCGCATGGACGAGCCGACCCTGTTCTCGACGGTGTACGACTCCTCCACCGATCCGACCCCCGCCAAATTCTCCAAGGGCGCTTCGCTGGGGAACACCGGTATCCGTGGTGGCGCGATCGCGTTCAATCAGGACAGTGACGCGGCGGTCCCCCTGACGGCAAAACTCGACATGTCGGGTCCCATGAGCGTTATGGGATGGGTATATCTCGACCCGCACGCGAACAACATATGGCCGTACCCCGTCGTGATCAAGGGGAACGGCAGGCAGGCGAATTATTATGTGTGGCGCGAGGCCGACCGGAAACTCAACTTCGGGTTCCACCGGTGGGAAGAGACCGGCACCGGCTGCGGCGCCAAGTCGACCATAGACATCGACGACAGCACCTGGCACTACTTCGCCGGCACCTATGACGGCACCTATGTGCGACTGTATGTCTACGGCACGGACGGCGCTCTGCAGGATCAGGTGACCTCGGATCCCTGTCCGCAGGAGCCGTTGCCGAACACCCGCCCCTTCACCATCGGGCAGATACCCCCCGGGACCGAGTACCCGATGCATTACTACGACACCACCGGCTATCTGGACGAACTCCGGATATACAACCGCGCCATTTCGGAGAACGAGATCAACGCGATCAGGGATACGCATACCGAGTATTGCGACGATGGTAACGAGACCACTACCGGGGATGGCTGTACCGCCTGTCAGGTCGACGCCGGATATATCTGCTACGGTTCACCCTCGACCTGCGTGCCTACGCCTGCTTGGCAGTGCACCCATTCAGTGAACATCTGTGACAGCGCGCATGACTATTATGATTCCTCTTACAGCGAATACTATTACCGCAGCTGGGTCGGCACCACGCTGCAGGCCGTTTCTGAAAGTTCTATCCTTTGGACATCGCCCGCCTTCTCGACCTATCAATGGACCGATTATTCGGCCGGCGCGAAGTGCTGGGGAACCTGGTATAACTATGTGTTCACCAGCGGCAAAACGGTCGACCTTAATTATTCCACCAAGGGTGCCTACGATCCCAACCAATGCTATTTCCAGTTGAAGGACGGGGCGAGCGGCGCCGGCAATGTCATCACCACCACCGCGGCGACCGGCAGCGGTCAGTGGCCGGCGAACTATTCCTACACCGGCACCTGCCTGCAACCCTGAATTTTTCCTTTTAGGGCGGCAGGAACGGCTCAGCCTGGGTTTAGCGCTTTTTTGAATCCTACCAGTTCCTCGATGAACTGGCGAGGCTTCTCGATATGGATGGAGTGCCCCGACCGGATGCGACGATAGTCGGCGTGCGGCACCAGTTCGCGCGTCCGCCGGACATCGTCGTCGGTCATCGCCCCGAGCAGGCCGTGTTCGGGGTGGATGAACCAGTCGGCATGGAGCAGGAGCATCGGGCAGCGGATCTTTTTCAGCACCGCCGCATGATCTATCGAGGCGCAGGCCGATCCGTCGATGAAGGCGCGGGTGAAGTCCGGGTCGAAGGTCGAGAACGACTTGATGAGGACGCGCAGTTGCATCGGCAGCCAGCCGATGTCTATCGGTGCGCCGGGATGTTCTTTCTCGTAACGATCTATCAGCCAAGAGAGAAGCCACGCCAGCCAGCCCGGGATGCGGATGATGCGTGCCCCCTGCGCAGTTGGCACCTCGAAATTCCGGAAGATGTGACCCATATCACGCCCGTTCGGGCCGTCGAGACCGGCGACGACCAGCTTGAAGAAGCCGTAGGCCCAGCAACCGTCGCGCAGGCGGGGCCATTCACTGCTGAACAGCGGCGGATCCTCCGGCACGACGCCGAGCACGAGTTCGGGAAGATCCGCGGCGCACCACAGGGCGATGACGCCGCCCGACGAGTTGCCCGATATGACGGCGGGGCGTTTCACCACCTCGCGCAGGAAAAAGGTCATGTCGCGACCGATGGAGCGGTAGTTGTAGTCCCCGGGGGTCCGCCCCGAAAGGCCGTGGCCGCGGATGTCGGGCGCATAGACCTGGAATTCGCGCATGAGCGCCGGGAGCACCCGCAGGTAACTTTCCCAACACATAGACTGCCCGGGTATGAGGACGAGCGGCGGTCCGTTGTCGGGGCCGACGGCGTAGTGGAGCGTCACCTCACCGGTGTCGACGAATTTCTCGGTGATCCCCCGCATGGTTCATTCCTCCGCAGTGCGCCAAACATTATCGTCCCGGCGGCGCACCGTTGCAAGTAAAATTGCAAAAGCGGGGTGAACCTGCCAGAATGACGAGGTACGGCGGAGGAGCGCGCATGCGGATCGGCATCCATACCTGGGGCAGTGAAGGGGATATCCGTCCGTTCCTTGCGCTGGCCCACGCCCTTGCGGCGCGCGGCCATACGGTGACGGTCGCCTATACCAGCGTCGAAGGGCGCAGTTACGATGATCTCTCCGCCGTCGGTATCCGGTCGCACGCCGTTGCGGCGGCCTACTTCAAGTCATTCGGCGGCCTCACGCTCGACCATATCAAAGGCGACCCGATAACACAGCTCAACACGATACTCACCCTGCTGTTCGACCCGGTGGCGGAGGAGATGTTCCACGATTCGGCCGCCCTCTGCGCCGATACCGATCTCGATATCGTCCATTTCATGCACCATCCGGCGATAAGCGCCGTCGGCCGCGCGGGAAAGCGCCCCATCGCCGTGTTCACCGCGCCGGTCCTTCCCTCGGGTCGTTACGCCCCCGCCGGGGCGCCCGATCTCGGCCCGTTCAACCGACTCCTCTGGCGGCTCGGGAACCCGCTGGTCGACCGTCTGCTCGGTCGCCGCGTCAACGACCTGCGTCGCCGCGAAGGGCTTGCGCCGGTGCGTCATTTTTTCGGCGATTGGATGGATATCTTCCCACTGACCCTCACCGCCGTTTCGCCGACCCTCTTCCCCCGTCCGTCCGACTGGGATGAACGCCATACGATGTGCGGCTATCTGCA
>JAKLFG010000055.1 GCA_022711315.1 bacterium
CTGTTGCTCCTTTCGAGCAATTTCGATCGCGCCTACGATTACGGCCGCGTTTCGGCATACGACCTCGAGCAGAGGAAGGTCGTGTCCTCCCTGCTCGTGGGATCGCTCGGCGGTCGGATGTTGCTGGTCGATCAAGAGGAGCGACTGTATGTGTCGACCCGAGAGGAGAACCGTATACACCGTATCGCTCTGATGCGTGACCCGCAGGGACTTCCGTGGCTGGTGTACGATGGCGACGGCACGCTTGACGGCGCTTCGCGAGGAACGCGAAAGGAGCCATACGCGATGGCGACCGCCGAGGACGACAGCATCCTGCTCGTCAGCCATCTGCGCGGTGGCGAGGTGATGGCCATTCTTCGCGGGGGCGCGGAAGGGGACATCGAGGCGGGTACCTTCGATACTGATCCGGGGGTCACCGATATCATTCTCGACGATCTGCATCGGGTCTTCCTGACGGTCCATAGATCGGCGGGGCTCATCGGCCTCCTGCGCCTGACCGCGCGGGATGACCTGTCGGTCTCGTTTGCGCTTTCTCGGCTACCGTTGCCGTTGCCATCGGTGGGGGTCGACATCCGTGACATCACCGCCTCACTCGTCGAACCGTCGGCCTATTACCTGACCTACCGGAACCGCGAAGCGGATACCGGCACTGAAACACCGATGGTGCTTAAGACGAAGCTGGTCGGTACGGAGGGAGGTTTTGCGCTGGAGCATCAATGGTCCACGGCGCTTGCCGGTGAATTGGGGGAATCGGCGATCGTACCCTGCGGCGTGAGCGAGGAGTATCTTTTCACCGCTTCGCCGAATGGCAAGAGCGTCAGTGTGATCGAGGCGACGAGCGGCACGGTCGTCGGGAAGGTCTTGCTTGACGATTGTTCGCCCTATCAGCTGTTCTCCCGGGCGGATGACCCCAAAAAACGGCTGTTTGTCGGCTGTTTCTCGCAGAGTAGGGTTGTGGTCCTGAAAGCCGATTGCGCCGCCGATGATTTTATGACGGTCAGTGAGACGATACCATGAGATACTACCTTTTTCTGATCCTTCTGCCCGTGTTCTGGGCGCTCGTTTCCTGCGACAGTGAACCGGAGAAGCGCTATCTTAAGATGCCGGTCGAGTCGCGGGTCGTCCCAAAGACCCTGACCTGCCTGGACGGTTCTTCCGGCTATGTGGCTCTGGTGACCGACAACACCGACAAAGGGGGAAGATTGAAACTCCTGAACGGGTGCACCGGCATGGTCGACGAGGAATTCTCAGACGGATCCGAAGGAGATGGGGGAGGATTGTCGGTCGGTGCGGTGACCGCCGGTTTCGATCTGATGGACCGGGGGGATGGTATCATCGTCGCCATCGCGGTCCCGGTGGAACGGGTACTCATGATGAAACGCATCCTGCCCGGCTTTGTCTATGCGCAGAGCGGAGAGGAATCGATCTCCCTCGCCATCATGCCGCGTGTCGTGCATGCGGTGGCTGGTTTTTTTCTCGTGTATGGCGACGCCGGTCCTGACGACGGCTGGGTGCTTGTCGATGAGAAAGGTACGGTGTTCCCGCAGTCGCTGACGACCCGTTTCTCCGATATCGCCTGTAACGGACTCTATTGTCTTGCGTTGGAACCGGCAGGGGGCGTGCCGTATCTTATCGAGGTCCAACTGGTCGCCGACGAACCGCGTCTTACCGCTTCGGCGACCCAACTACCGATCGCCATCCGGTCGCTGGCCCCGCTTTCCGGGATGTCCTCGATCGACGGAGATCGTTTCGCGCTCTGGAACGAGACCGTCCTGACCGTCGTGGGCGGCGAGACCCCGCAGGTGCAAGGCAGTTTCGGTATCAACGCTGACCTGCGGATCACCGCGGTCGCCGCGGTACACTACATAACGGACCGTCCGTATCATGCCCTTTCGGATGCCGCATTCTCTCAGCGCCGGGTCATTTTCGAGGTCGAGCCCGACGAGGACAGCCTCTTCGAACCGACCGACTCGCTGGTCGAGATGGAGGATGCCGACGCCGTTCAGGACGCGACGCCCGATGCGGATCAGGCGGGCTCCTCGGCGGGTGAAAAGATCTACGATCCCCGCGACGCCGACGCGATATGGCTGGCCACCGCTACCGGGCGCGTTCTCTCGTTCGACCTGACGGCCGGCGGCTGGATGTATGATCCGCCTGAAGAGGGGGAAAGTATTCTTCCCCTCCTCTCCTACGCCGGCGCCACGATACCGGAAGATGGTGATTCCTCGGCCGAGAACATGCCGCAGATAACCCGCATCGCGGCCATACGAGGCCTGCCGTTCACCGTTTCGTATGACATGACCTACGAGGCGCTGTACGAAGCGTCCTCATCGGCGGGCGGGGTGTGGGACCCGGAACAGGGGCGTTTGTCGGATGAGCGGGCCTCCTTCGGCCGTATCGTCACCGGTGATCCGACCGGGTATGCCGTTCTCCTGACCGGTCCCCGAAGCGGCGGGGAATGCCTTATACCTCCGCAGGAAGCGGTGACGCTGACGGTGCGGGAACTGGTGGATGACCATGTGCTTAAAGTGGATGCGGGGAAATGGGAAGAGGATATCGCTTCCTGTTACGACGGTGCCATCGCCTACGGCATATTCCCGAAGGACCGGTACTTGGTGCGATTGATCGGCCCGTACGGGACCATCGTCGAACGGTCGGCGCGCGAGATGCCCGCCGATTGGGACCCAGTGCTTTCCCGGGAAGTATCTTATCGCGACGAGTTCCTCGATATCGTCGTAAAGCGCCGGACGGACAAGGTGCGGACCGCGCGAGGGCTTTCCTTTTCTTTCACGGTCTCACCAGCCATCTCCTTTTTCGGCCCTCGATCGGACGAATCGATCAAGGGGATGGCGGCGCTCCCGAATGGGCACATGTTGCTTTTTGCGCCGCTGACCGCGAGTATGTTCGAGTACAGTCCCGTATTTGAAGAAACGATCGTTACCTACCGATAGCGCATCAAGGAGAGAAAGATGTCGTACCCGAGAACCATCCTCGCCTTCCTTATCGTTCTCCTGGGCGTCCTCCCTGTCGCCGAACTGTCGGCGCAGAGCGACGACCTGTTCTTGAATTTCGAGGCGCTTAAGAGTTTTAAGGCCGATTTCACGCAGGTGTTCACCGCGAAACTGACCAAAAAGAAAAGCGATCCGGAGATCGGTGTCATCTATTACAAAGCCCCCTCCTTCATGCGGTTCGATTATCTCAAGGGACAGGGTCTCGATCGCCAGACCTTCATATCCGACGAAGGTGTTTCCTTCATCAATTACGAGAAGAAGACGGTGATGACCAAGAAGGGGCAGGGCGATTACGGCGACTATCTTGTCTTCCTCAAAGGCGTTGCCGAGATAAAAAAGAAATTTTCCGTGAAAAAGGGCGATGTCGCCCTCTCCCGCAAGGCGGGGATCGCGGTCGATGAGGGTCAGTCGCTCTTCAAACTGACGCCGCTCAAGAAGATACAGAACCTGCGCTACCTCTTCCTTGTCCTCCAGGGAAAGGAGGTGCGGTCGGTCGCCGTCATTGACGAGATAGGGAACATCAACCAGTTGTTCTTTAAGTCGGTCCAGTATGATCCGAAAATGGAGTCCTCGGTATTCACCTTTACCGCCCCGATCGGTTTCGAGCAGTCGCAACTCTGACGCCATGCGTGTGCCGCTCCGTCTCGCGGAGATAGTCGCCGCCCCATCCTTCAGCGAGGGTAATGCCCGCTATCTGCAACGAAAGGTGCTGATCGTTTCGATGGAGACGGCCGGTCCCGACCGGATGATCGAGGCGATGGTGCTGGTCGAGGATCCTGCGCGGAAGGTGCGTTTCGTGGCCTGTGCCGATGGGACGCTGGGGACGCACGATTGTTCCGTGCACGGGACGGAACTGTGCCCCGATATCATAGCGGCGATACTCAAGTACAATGAGATAGCCATCGCGGACCTTTCGCCGGTGACGCAGTTAGCCGAGTTGGCCGATGTCTCCGCTCTCGCGCCGACGGAAGAACGGCCGATACCGCTCAGGATAGACAAGGAGGGACGGATAACCTTCGGGACCGTTCCCGGCAGGGAAGCCGGGACCCTCGGGCACCTTCTGGAACGGCTCGACGGGACGGGGCGTATGCTTCTGCTCGCGGTGTCCCCCGGCAGTTTTTCCTATGGCGACCGTTGGGTGCGGAAGGGCGATCTTCCGATAGATGTCTATTACCGTCGGGATGAGGGAACGGTGCGGTTCTCGTTACCTGATTCTCTCCTGTTCGATCAGGAGAGCGGGGTGCTCTTCGACCACGAGAATGCGGCCGTCTTTTCCCTGTCGGACGGACAGCGATCACTTTTGACGCAACTGCTCGTCTTTGCGGCCCCCTTCGACGACATGGAGCAGTTGGCGGTATCCCTGCAGGCGCTCGGTGCCCGGGTGCGGCCCTATTTCCGCTTGAGCGGCGAGTGGGATGGTGCCGAACGGGTGGTGCGCGAGGCTGTGCCGCTTTTCATGCTTGATGTCGAGGAGGGACGGCTCTATCTTGACCTGTATCTCACGGTGGACGGAGATCGCGTGAGGATACCTCCGGTGAGGCGGGAGAACGAACAGGTCTATGCGCGGGATGGTCGTCTGCTCCGGTTCGAGCCCGCCACGGTGAAAGATGCGCGTCGTATCGTCCGTCGTGCGGGGTTCCGGATGAGCGGGGACCGCTACGCGGCGCCGATCGCGGCTCTCGCGGGTCTTCTTTCCGACGATTCACCCCTGCGTGTCGCGGGGAAGGTCGAGACGGCCCGACCGGTCCGTCGTATAGCGATACCGGAGGGAATGATCGAGCGGTCAGAGATCGGCATCGAGGCGCATCCCGGCGAAGGGTGGTTCTCCTTTTCACTTCGCTTTCCCGAGACTGAAGTGCCGCTTCCTCCCGAAAGTCTCGTCGATGCGATGCGGCAGGTCATCAAAGGCAACGAGAGTCCGGTGGTGGCCGATCGGAACGGCGATCCGGTCGTTATCGAAAAGAGCCAGGATTTCCTGCTACGACTACGGGATCTTCTGCTCTTCGGGCAGGCGATGCCCGGTGAACGGGTAAGCGCCGCCTTCCTCCCCGGCATACTCCGCCAGAAGGGGCGGATGGTATTGGATCGCTTTTCCGGTGACGAGGCCGACCGTGCCGCGTACGAGGACATCATACGAGCCTTTTCCTCGGGGACGCTTCCCGAGGTGCCCGATCTGCCGGGTTTCGAGGTGCTTCGTCCCTACCAACGCGAGGGGGTGCGTTGGCTGACCCTGATCGGCCGAATGGGGCTTGGCGCCATACTCGCCGACGAGATGGGGCTCGGGAAGACACTCCAAACGCTCGCGGCCTTGCAGGTGGACGGCGGGAAAGGGGTGACGCTGGTCATCGCGCCCAAGACGCTCGTCTGGTCGTGGGAACGCGAGGTGCAGAAATTCTTCCCGGCGCTCGACCGCACCGTCATCGACGCAGCGGCTCCGCAGGACCGGGCGCGGCGCTGGCGGGCCGTTTCGAGCGGCATCGTCATAACATCCTACGCGATAGCGGTGAACGATATCGAGTTGCTGAAGCAGAAACGGTTCCGCGCCATCGTCGTGGACGAGGCACAACACCTGAAGAATCAAAAAACAAAAAGATTCGGGGCGTTGCAGAAGTTGAGGGCGGATCTTCGTCTTGCGCTGACCGGCACCCCGATCGAGAACCACCTTGCCGACCTGTGGAGCATCTTCCAGTTCCTCATTCCCGGTCTTTTGGGCCGTCGGCAGGATATCGAGCGGATGGAGCGGGAGGGGGACGCCGCGGGGTTCGCCCGGATCGCGGCGTTGACGGCGCCATTCGTCCTGCGCCGTGAAAAGCGCCAGATACTTCCCGAGTTGCCGCCGGTCATCATCAAGGAGTACCCGGTCGACATGACCGGGACCCAGAAGGAGATATACCTCTCGCATCTTCTCAGGGGGCGCGCCGAATATCTTGAGTTGGGCAAGGACCTGAACAAGATAGAGGTGCTTGCGCTTTTGACCAAACTGCGGCTCGCGGCCAATCATCCGATGCTCGTGTCGGACCGGGTGCGAGACATCGAGGATTCGGGCAAGATAGCGCTCCTTATGGAACTCATCGGCGATATCCGCGACGGTGGTGGACGGGTGCTCGTGTTCAGCCAGTTCGTCAAGATGCTCGCCATCGTCGAGAAGGCGCTGAAGAAGCGGGCGATACCCTATTTCTACATGGACGGCGATACGGTCGACCGGCGCGACCCCGTCGACCGCTTTAACCGCGGCGAGCGCGAGGTGTTCCTTCTTTCGCTCAAGGTGGGTGGCTTCGGACTCAACCTCACCGGCGCCGACCATGTCGTCATCGTCGATCCATGGTGGAACCCGGCGGTCGAGGAGCAGGCATGGTCGCGAGCCCACCGTATCGGCCAGCGGCGACAGGTGGTGGTGTCGAAGATATTCTCGCGGGGCACCATCGAGGAGAAGATACTCGACCTCCAGCAGAACAAAAAGGACCTCTCCGGTCTTTTCCTGTCGCGAAGCCTGGTCGAGCCGTCTCAAGACCTTATCCGTCTTCTCGCCGAGATGGAACTGCGTTCGCCGCGAGAGGGCGCCTGATCCACCGGCGCAGTGCAGAAAAAGAAAAATTCCCTGAAAACCTTGACGAAGCGGGTCGTCCGCATATAATCACGCCTCGATCATCGGTTTGTTCATGGAAAGAACAGGGAGTTTTCGATGTATGCGGTAGTTAATTTCGGCGGTCATCAGGTCAAGGCGGTGCCCGGGACCAAGATATTCGTCAATGCGCTTCACCGGGAAAAGGGAGAGGTCTTCGAGAACACCGAGGTGCTTCTCGTGGCCGACGGCGACCGGATAGAGGTCGGCAAGCCCCATGTGGCCGGCGCGACGGTCAAATTCGAGGTCATCGACACCGTCAAGGGCGACAAGGTCATCGTATTCAAGAAGAAACGTCGCAAAGGGTATCGCCGGAAAAAGAGTCACCGTGCCCTTGCGACCGCGCTGAAAGTGGTCGAGATACAGCAGAAGAAGAAATAGGGAGATAGGCGATGGCACACAAAAAGAGCGGCGGCAGCGCGCGTAACGGTCGCGACAGTCAGGGGCAGCGGCGCGGGATCAAGATCTACGGTGGCGAGACGGTGCGCGCCGGCAACATACTCGTGCGGCAGTGCGGCACGAAATGGCATGCCGGAGAGAATGTCGGGACCGGTAGCGACTATACCCTCTTCGCCCTTATCGATGGCGTGGTGAAATACCAGACCTATCGGCGGCGCGGCACCGAAAAGACCCGCGTGCATGTGTTGCCGGCCGGGACCCCGGAAAAGTAAGCGTTCTCCGGAAACGATATTGATGAGAGCGGCGTGATGCCGCTCTTTTTTTTAGGGGATGACCTTGAAATTCATTGACGAGGCGCAGGTAACGGTGCGCGCCGGGAACGGCGGCAAGGGGGCGGTGAGTTTCCTGCGCGAGAAGTATATGCCGCTTGGCGGGCCCGACGGTGGCGACGGTGGCAAGGGGGGCGATGTCGTTATCGAGGCGGACGAGAATGTCGGGACGCTCTACGATGTCCGGTTCAAGCGGGAGATAACCGCGGAGAACGGCGCGTCGGGGATGGGAAAGAATTGCTTTGGTCGGTCGGGGAAGGACACGCTCATCCGCGTCCCGGTCGGCACCATCGTGTACGAGGAAGGGCGAGAGGATCCGCTCGGCGATCTGGTGCGACACGGTCAGCGGGTCATCGTCGCACGGGGCGGTCGGGGCGGTCAGGGGAACGCCCGGTTCAAGACCGCTCGCCGGCAGGCGCCGAAGTTCGCCCAACCGGGAGAAGAGGGTGAGGAGCGGCGCGTACGCCTATCGCTCAAACTGCTCGCCGATGTCGGTATCGTCGGGTTCCCCTCGGTCGGTAAATCGACGCTCATCTCGGTCATATCGAATGCGCGTCCCAAGATAGCCGAATATCATTTCACCACGCTGGTACCCAATCTCGGTATCGTCGAGCACGATGCGACATGCACCTATGTCGTCGCCGACATACCGGGCATCATTGAAGGGGCGCATACCGGCGTGGGACTCGGACACCGGTTCCTGCGCCATGTCGAACGGACGAAGTTCCTCCTGCATCTGTTCGAGATAACGCCGGCGCGCCGTTCGCCCATCGAGGACATCGAGACGCTCAACAGGGAACTGGCCTTGTTCAGCGGTGACCTGGCCGCCAAGGAGCAGATATATGTCCTGAACAAGAGCGATCTCTATGGCGCGGATGAAGAGAGGACGCGGCGTGAACTGCGGACCTTCCTGAAGGGGAGACCCTATTTCGAGATAAGCGGCGTGACCCGCAAGGGGCTCAAGGAACTTATGCGTTTCGTCGGGGAGCGGGTAGGGGAATACCGGCGTATTGCGGCGTCCGGTCAGGCCGACGGAGGACCTTCCAGATAATTCCGTATCAGTGCCCGGTCTTCGGCGGATAGATCGAGGAACCGGATGCCCATACCCGGCACCGGGTTCTGCCCCGGGGCGTCGGGGAAGAGCAGGTACTTATCCTCGGCGCGCGCAACCTCTCCGGTCGCGTGTATCTCGCGGTCAGCACCCGGCAACACAAAGGATAATTCGAATTTCTCGCCCGGTTCCCACAGTATCGGTGAATGGACGAACAGCCCGCCTTCGCTGAGGTCGCGCAGGGCGAAAGATGCTTCGATATCGGTGTCCGACTCTCTGAGCCGGATGCGTATCGCTATCTCGGCCCGTTTGAAGCGGCGGTGTTCTTTGCCCACGGTGCCTCCGAAAGGGGATGGTTGTTCTCGTCGACGAACACGATGGTCGGCGTCAGGTCGCCCGCGTCCTCCTCGGTGAGGTAGCGGTGGCTCGCGACGATGATGATGTCGCCGCGGTTCACGAGCCGCGCCGCCGCGCCGTTGACGCATACTTCGCGTTTTCCCCGTTCCCCCGGAATGGCATAGGTCTCGAAACGGGCGCCGTTGGATACATTCCAGACATCCACGAATTCATAGGATCGGATATCGGCCCGTTCGAGCAGTTCGGCGTCTATGGTGATGCTGCCCTGATAGTTGAGATCGGCGTTGGTGATGCGCAGGCGGTGCAATTTCGACTTGAGCATCTTGCGGAACATGGCGTCTCCCTATCGTCTCGGAGGGGATAATAGTACAAAAGAGATGGTTGTCAACAGGGGCGTTACTGGACCGTCAACTGGGCGTCGTAGGCGTTGCCGGTAAAATTCAGGGAACCCGAAACCGCGCTCCCTGTGGTGGTCCCAGCTGCGGTCAGGGTCACGGTGCCATCGCTGACGGTGAAAATGGCACGGACCCAGTTATCGGTTACGGTGCCGCCGGCATCGTAGGTCGTTTCATAGACCCGCCCTTGGGCGCCGGTCACGACCCCCACGGTGTGATTTGCCTGCGGCCAGTAAAAGATGGCGTCAAGTTGGATGTGACCGCCGCCGTTCGGTGTGCTCTTCGTGCATTGGACAAACCAGTTCCCTGAGCTCAGAAAGGCCGTACAGCCGGCCTGCATAGTGTTCGCACCGTTGATGGTCAGGGACACATTGTTCCCCTCCACAAAAGGATTGGCGTCCACAGTGGTAGTGAAGTTCCCACCTACCGTCGCCGTAGCGAGGCAGAGGGCCCAACTCCCGATGACCGCGCATTCGGGCCAATCGGTACCGGCGCAGATACTCTCATTCGGCCATGCGCAACTCAGGTAGCAGTAACTGGTGGTCTGGCCAGTGAATATCTGGCCGCAGGTGGCGCCGCCGACGCAATCTCCCGCCACCGAGCAGGTGGCGCCGGTGTTCGGGGGCACGGCGTCGGCATCGGTCGCGGTGTCGGTGACGAGGTCCTCATCGGTCGCGGTGTCGGTATCGGTCCCGTCATCGGTCGCGCCGGTATCGTCGTCCGGTATTAACGCATCCCCTTCGACCGGCGGCTCGTCGGTATCGTCGACGATCACCGCATCGTCCCCCTGTTCGTCGGGGATCACGCCGTCATCGTTCAGGTCGGAGCCTTCGGCGGTGTCGGGAAGGGTATCATCCTCGGCGGTATAGATATCGACGCTCGTATCGATGTCGTTCTTCGTGTCGCTTCCCGCGCTCTGGTCCGGGTTCTGGACGCACCAATAATCCTCGCAGAACCAGCCGAGCGGACAGTCGAAGGAGGTGACGCAACTGACGCGGTCATCCTGTGGCGCGGAACAGGCGCTCAACAGGGTCACTAGGGAGGCGAAGGTCGCGAGGGCCAAGGAACGGCGATAGTTCATGATGAGCACCTCACCGCAAAATGTCTATGTTCGACGGGCACATGCGTAAATTTTAGCGGATACCGGTCAAAAAGCAATAGCGGGGGATAAAATCTTGAGAGGGGATACGGGGCAGTGTTACTTGAACGACCACTCGGTCCCGTCGGGGGTGTCCTTGATGAGTATGCCCAGCGCGTCGAGTTTGCCGCGCACCGCGTCGGCGGCGGCGAAATCCTTCTCCTTGCGGTGGGCGTTGCGCTCGGCGATGAGCGCGTCGATCGCGGCGCGGGTCAGTTTCGCCCGTTTGAGTTGTATGTCCTGTATCGCCGCGATCCGTTCGGTCGGGAGCGCCTGCAGGAGCCCGAACACCTTTCCAACCTCGGCGAGCGCCGCGAGGTATCCTGCCGCATCTTCGGGCGTCGGACGGGTCTTTTTGCTGACCGCCGCATCGTTGAGGAACTTGCAGAAGGCGATGAGCGCCGCGAGCACTTTCGGGCTGTTGAAATCGTCGTCCATCGAATCGCGGAATTCGGTGAGGAACGCCTCGGACCGTTCGCTCTTCTTCGGGACGGCGGTCCCCGCTATCTTCGCGACCAGTTTCATTGTCTCGTAGAAATAGACGACCCGCCGCTCTGCCTCGGCAAGCCCGGCGTAGGCGAAATCTATCGGGGTGCGGTAGTGGGTCGAGAGCATGAACAGGCGCAGCACCTCGGGATGATACTGATCGAGCGCATCATCGACGGTGATGAAGTTGCCGAGTGATTTCGACATCTTTTCCCCCTCGACCGTCAGGAAGCCGTTGTGGACCCAGTATTTGACAAAGGGCTTGCCCGACGCCGCCTCCGACTGCGCGATCTCGTTCTCGTGGTGCGGGAATATCAGGTCGCGGCCGCCGGCGTGGATGTCGAACGAGTCACCGAGGTATTTCGACGACATCGCCGAGCACTCGATGTGCCAGCCAGGGCGCCCCTTGCCCCACGGCGAATCCCACGATGGTTCGCCCGGTTTGGACGATTTCCACAGCGCGAAATCGAGCGGATTGCGCTTCCCCGCCTCGGGCTCAAAACGCGTTCCGGCAAGCAGTTCGTCTATCTTGCGGTTCGACAGTTTGCCGTAACCCTTGAAACTCTCCACGGCGAAATAGACCGATCCGTCAGGCGCCGCGTATGCATGCCCTTTCTCGATGAGCGTTTTCACGATGGTGATGATCTCGGCCATGTGTTCGGTCGCCTTGGGCTCGACATCGGGCCGCGTGAGGCCGAGCGCGTCGACGGCGCGGTAGAACGCCGCGATGTTCTCGGCGGTCAACTCATCGCATGAGATGCCACGATCATTTGCCCGCCGGATGATGTTGTCGTCCACATCGGTGAAGTTGCGGACATAGGTGACCTCGTAGCCGCGGTAGCGCAGGTAACTGACCACCATGTCGATGGCGACCTCCTTGCGGGCGTGGCCGATGTGCGGCTTGTCATAGACCGTCATGCCGCAGGCGTAGAGGCCGACCTTGCCTTCCTGCAGGGGTACGAAATCCTCTTTCTTTTCCGAGAGCGTGTTGTAGACGCGAAGCATGGCGACCTCCTGTGCCGGTGGTGCGGGTGCGGGGCGATTATAGCGAAGGGGGCGGCGGTGTCAACGGAAAAGCGGTCAATCGTTCTTTCGGTAGGTCCGGTCTATCCAGAAGAGTCCCACCATCGAGATAAAACCGACCGAGGCGAGGAGTGCCCATATCTGCCACGGGTGGTAGGTGTCCCAGAGGAGCCGTGCCGCCTCACCGGGGGTGACGCCGAGTTTCGCGGCGAGCGTCGGGAAGATATCGCCATCCTTGAGGTTCGCGAGATCGGCCGCCGGGACGCCCAGTTTTTCGATCAGATATTGCTTCGCGAAATTCGTCCGCGAGGCAAGCAGGTCGTAGAGCGGTCCCGACAGGAAGTTGCCGGCCATCCAGCCGAAGGCGAAAGGCATGTTGGAGTAACCCATGTAGAGCGCTTTCTTGTCGGGCGGCGCGTTGACCCCGACATATTCGGAGAATTTGGGCGAACAGATGATCTCGCCGAGCGAGAAGACGAGTATCATCGTGGCGACCGGCAGGCCGTTCATGAAAAAGCCGGAGCCGAAAAAGCCGACGGTGGCGAGCGCCATACCGAGTATGAGCGACACGATCATCTTGAAGCGTCCCATGAACCACGATATCGGCATGACGAAGATGACTATCGCCGTCGCGTCGAGGTTGACGATGAGTTCCGGTTTCACATGGCCGGCGGCGGTCAGCGCGTTATCGCCGAGTATCGCGTGGAAGACCGGGGCGATGTCGCGCGAATCGACCCACTCGTCAATGAAGTTGGGGAGCAGGTCCCATACCTGCATGAACATCAGCCAGAAACCGGAAGATATGAGTAGGAAAAACAGCATGTTGCGGTCGTGGAGCAGGTTCAGCCCGGTCTCCTTGAATACGGTTAGCGACGATTTCCCGGCGCCGGTCACCTCCGGTTCGCGGTAGAGGAAAAAAGCGGGGAGGAAATTGAGCGCGGTCACCGCGGCGCAGGCGAAGAAAACGAAGTGCCAAGTGGGGTTGTTCTCGTTGCCGCGCAGGGTCGCCGCCATGATGGGGGCGAGCATCGCGCCGATGTTGACCACCCAGTAGAACATCCCGAAGCCGATGCCCGAATTCTCCGGCTTCACCGACTTGGCGACGGTCCCCTGCACCGGCGGCTTGAATATGGCGGTGCCGGTCCCGACCATGACCGACGCGCCCAGCATCGTCCAGAAGCCGGTCGCGAAGGCCATCGAGGCATACCCGACGGTATTGAGCGTGAAGGCGATATAGAGACTCTTCTTGTAGCCGAAATTGTCGGTGAAGCCGCCGCTCACGATGGGAAGCAGGCACTGGAACGCCGCCCAGATGCCGAAAATGATCCCTTTCTCAGCGTAGGAGATGCCGAGTCCGTGTTGGTCGGCCGACGCGACCATGTAGAGCGGCAGGACGGCACGCGACCCGAAGAACGCGAGCCGTTCGGCCAGTTCCATGATGTTGACCACCCAGAAGTTGAACGGGAGGGTCCTCAGCGTGGCGCGCAGGAAGAAAAGCGCCCCGGTGATGATCAGCAGGCCGACGGCGGCGAAGATGGGTCCGAGCATGGTGACTCCTTCGGTCTCAGGTTAGAATAGCCCGTTTATCGCGCCGTCGCTCCCGATGTCCATCCGGTCGGAGGCGGGCGTTTCGGGAAGTCCCGGCATGGTCATGATGTCGCTGGTATAGACCACCATGAAGCCGGCTCCGGCGCTCACCTTCACATCGCGTATCTCGACGGTGAAGCCGGTCGGCCGCCCCCGGAGGTCGGGGGTGTCGGAGAGCGACGACTGCGTCTTGGCCATGCAGATGGGGAGGCCACGGTAACCCCAGTTCTCGCGCTCTTCTATCTTGGTCAGCACCGAGCGCGGTATATGGACGCCGTCGGCGCCGTACATCGCCTTGGCGACCTTTTCTATCTTGACCGCCGTCGGGTCGTCGAGTTGGTAGGTGAACTTCACCGGGCCGTGCGCCCCGTGCGCCGCGTCCCATACCGCCGCCGCGAGATCGGTCGCCCCGGCGCCCCCCTTCGCCCACACCTCGACGGGGAAACAGACCGCGCCGTTCCTCTCGCAGAGCCTTCGCGCCGCCGCAATCTCGTCGTCGCTATCGCCGGGGAACCGGTTCAAGGCCACGATGACCGGCCGGTCGAACGAGCGCATGTTGCCGAGGTGCTTCTCAAGATTCGGGAAGCCCCGTTCCACCGCTCCGGGGTCGTGGCGGCTCAGGTCCTTGCGCGCCACGCCGCCGTGATATTTGAGCGCCCGGACGGTCCCGACCACCACCACCGCGTCGGGCGGCGTCATCCCTTTCTGACGCGAGACGAGGTTGAAGAACTTCTCGCCGCCCAGATCGGAGGCGAAGCCCGCCTCGGTCACGACGATGTCGGAAAGCCGCCGCGCCATGTCGGTCGCGATGATGGAGTTGGTGCCGTGGGCGATGTTGGCGAAGGGGCCGGCGTGGATGAAGGCGGGATTCCCTTCTATGGTCTGGACGAGGTTCGGTTTGAGCGCGTTCGCAAGCAGTATCGCCATAGCGCCGTGGGCGTTGATGTCGTGGGCATGGAGTGGTTCGCCGTGCGGCTTGACCGCGATGATGATATCGCCGAGCCGCCGCTTGAGGTCGTCGAGGTCGTAGGAAAGGGCGAGTATCGCCATCACCTCGGAAGAGGCCGTTATCTCGAACTTGCTCTCGCGCACCTGCCCCGATTCCTTGCCGAGACCGATGACGATGTTGCGGAGCGACCGGTCGTTCATGTCCATCACGCGGTGCCAGACGATCTCGCGCGGCAGGAGGCACTGCTGGGTGACGCGGGAGTACTGGTTGTCTATGAGCGCCGCGAGGAGGTTGTGGGCCGTCGTAACGGCGTGGATGTCGCCAGTGAAGTGGAGGTTGATGTCGGTCATCGGGAGCACCTGCGAAAAGCCGCCGCCCGCCGCGCCCCCCTTCACGCCGAAGATCGGGCCGAGCGACGGTTCGCGCAAGGTCACGATGGAGCGTTTCCCGATGCGGTTCAATGCCTCGGAAAGTCCGATGGAGACGGTCGTTTTCCCTTCGCCCAGCGGCGTGGGGGTCATCGCGGTGACGAGCACCTGCCTGGCGCGTGGTTCGCCCAGTTCGCGGGCCGTCAATTTCACCTTGGCGATGTGGTCGCCGTAGGGTTCCAGATGTTCGCGGCGCAGTCCCAGTTTCGCGGCGATGTCGGCGATGGGCTTGAGGGTGACCTGTGAAGCGATATCGAGGTCGGTGGGCATGGGGCGTCTCCGTCAATCGGTCCGGGACGGATAGTACCGGCGATAGGTCCGAAAGGCAAAAAAAAGAGGGCCCCGGGAAAGGGCCCTGCAGATTTCGGAAGAGACCAGCGTGCGAAGAGGACACGCTCCGGGACTCACAACCCTAGAGTATCCAGATAGACCTCGCTTTATTCAAAAAGTTTCGCGGAAGACCGTTAATACTCTGTTATTATTGGTTACTTGTGTCATTTTTTGTTTTTTGTCATCATGCGGTCGGATTCTCCGTTCTTTGCAAAAATCTTGTCAAAAGGTGATGCGGTCGCTATGATAGGCCGAATTTCACGGAGCCGGCCATGCCACGCAACGAGACCTTCGGAACGGTACTTCTGCTCGACATCATGAACTCCTCAGAGTACGCCAATGTCCTTTCGGTCAAGGATTACTACGAAACCTTCCTGCGCGAGTTCAACGATACGGTCCTCCGCGCCACCGAGATGTATTTCCGGCTCTATCCCGGCGGCGGGTACGACGAGACGAACCACTATGTCGAGGTAGTGGGGGACGAGGGGCGCATATTCCTTTTTTCCGACAACCCGGGGCGCGATGTCCAGACGGCGCTTGACCTCGCGGTGCTCATCAAGATCGCGTGGATCAACGGACCGTTCAACCGGGCGCGCATCTTCCAGAACAAGGCGCCCGAGGATCTCGGCGCCGGCATCAACTCGGGCTATCTCTACATCAAGAAGAACGGGCAACTGGAAGGGTTCGGCATCAACCTGACCAAGCGGATAGAGAGCCACACCCGCTTCGGATCGGTCAGCAAGATCATGCTCCACAAGACCTCCCGTTCGATACTTGACCGCTATGTGACCGAGAACCGCATCGCGATGCGCCTGCCGGTGAACGGGAAGGACATCTCGCTGCCCCAGCATTACTTCTTCCGGTTCGCCGGGAACATCGAACTGAAGGGTATCGCCCAGCCGGTGCCCATTTATGAACTGCAGTACATCAACTGGGGTGACCGTCCCTTCTTCATGGAGAGTTCCTTCATCAAGGCGCTCGCGAAACGATCGGTAGCCGACTTCACCAACATCCTCGAAACGGCGTTGTCACTGTCGGTGCTCGACACAACGATAAACAACATACTCCTGTTCCTTGCCCTCATGAACGGTGATTGGGAAAAGGCGTCCCGCGTATCGAAGACGCTCTACGAGGAACTCGACAACATCATGGAGATACCGCTCGTCGCGGCGGTGGCGAACATCAATCTCGCCCGCGCGGCAACGAAGGATACCGCCCGCCGGTGCCTGCTGTACGGTCGCCGCTGGCTCGAGATAGCGCGGACCATCCGTCCCTACGCCGAGCAGATAGACGAACTCGAGGAGATACTGTCGGCTTCCCATTGAGCCGCGATCCCGCGGCGCTAGTCTTTCAGTTGTTCGTCGGTCTTACCGAAGCGACGGGTGCGCCCGGCGTATGACCGGAGCGCGTCGAGGAATTCCTTTTCGCGGAAATCGGGCCAGAGGACCTCGGTGAAATAGTATTCGGCGTAGGCGCTCTGCCACAGCAGGAAATTGCTGACGCGCACTTCGCCCGAGGTGCGGATGATGAGATCGGGGTCGGGGAGCCCTGCGGTGAAGAGGTGCTCGCTTATCAGCGTCTCGTTGATCTCCTCGGTGCGCAACGATCCGCTTTTCACCTTCTCGGCAACGGTGCGCAGGGCGTAGGCGAGTTCGTCCCTCGAGCCGTAGGAAAGGGCGAGCGTGAGCGTCATGTCCCAGCCGTTCTCTTCGGTCTCTCTCTTGACCCGGAATGCCTTTTCTCTCGTTTTTTCGGGCAGATGCTCCATGTGGCCGATGAAATGGAGCCGTATGCGGTTGTTAAGGAGTTTAGCCTTTTTCTTCTCGAGGAAGTCGCCGAGCAAATCCCACAGGCCGCTCACCTCGTCGGCGGGGCGGTTCCAGTTCTCGGTGGAGAAGGCGTAGAGCGTGAGGTACTCGACCCCCGCCATGCGCGCCGCCTCGGTCACGATATCGACGCTCTCAGCCCCTTCTCGGTGACCGCGCAGACGGTTCCACATCCGTTTCTTTGCCCAGCGACCGTTACCATCCATGATGATGGCGACATGTCGGGGGACGCGCGCTATGCCCTGTTGGGTGGTCACCGGTGATCCTTCCGGCTATCCGGCGTTCATCTTCTTCTGAACATCCTCCATGAGCGAGAGGATGTACTCGTTCCCCGGTTCCATGGAGTTGGCCATCTTGAGTTGGGTCATCGCCTGTTTGAGCGATCCTTCGGTGATCGCCTTCTGGGCGAGGAGGGCGAAGCGGCGGGCCTGCTTGTCGTGAATGGTGTCGTGCGGGTTCTCCTCGTACCGCATCTTGAGCCGGAAGTCGAACCGTTTGAGTTCGGG
>JAKLFG010000056.1 GCA_022711315.1 bacterium
TCTCCTGCCGGGGCTCATCGTGGACCGGTTCGGCGACCACGCGGTCCTGCAGGCGCTGTCGGCGGGATTCGACCGCATCAAAGAGGCGACGGCCCGCATCCTCATGGAAGAGGCCGGCGTGAAAGGGGTGTATGAGAAAAGCGATGGCGACGGCCGCCGCATGGAGGGGTTGCCGCCGCATAACGGCACGCTCGTCGGGAAGGAGCCGCCCGAACGGATACTGGCGCATGAGAACGGGCATCTGTTCCATGTCTCGGTCGCCGGGCAGAAGACCGGGTTTTACACCGATCAGCGCGACAACCGGCTTGCGGCGGCCCGCTACGCCGCCGGACGACGGGTGCTCGACCTGTGTTGCTACACCGGCGCCTTCTCGGTCTATCTCGCCGCCGCCGGCGCGACCCACCTCACACTGTGCGATATCTCTGACGACGCCGTCGAGGGGGCGAAGCGCCACCTGCGGCTCAACAACATACCGGCCGACCGGACGAAATTCGTGACCGGCGACGCCTTCGAGATCCTGCGGAAGATGGCCCGGACCGGCGAAAAGTTCGACCTCATCGTCCTCGATCCGCCCAAGTTCGTCGCCCGCGCCGCCGATCTCGAGAAGGGGCTCAAGGGCTACAAGGATCTCAACCTGAACGCGATGAAACTGCTCACCCCCGGCGGCGTGCTGGCCAGTTTCTCCTGTTCGGGCGCCGTGACGGCCGAGCGGTTCCGCCAGACCATCGCCTTTGCGGCGAAGGATGCGGCCTGCGAGGTGCGTATCCTGCACCAACTCCATCAGGGGAGCGACCATCCGGTGCGGGTGTCGGTCCCCGAGACCGAGTATCTCAAGGGAGTGCTCGGCGTTGTCGGATGACCCGATGAAAGGAGGAAATATGCGCTATGTGCTTATGCTTGTGGTGCTCTTGACCGCTTCTCCGCTTCTTCATGCGGCGCCGTCCATCTGGGAGGTTACGGTCGAGCGGGACGACCCGGCGATACGCGACGCGCTCGGCGCGCTCGATGTCCGGTCGGCCTACCGCGGTCCCGACGGTCGGTGGCGGTATCTGGTCGAGGCGGCCGAGGAGGAACTGTCCTTCCTGCGCTCACTCCCGGTCCGTATCGCTCTGCGTGCCCCGCTCGTCGGGGAGCCCGAGACACCGGTGGTCGAATATCGTGATGCCGACGGCGTGATCGCCGACATCGCGGCGCTCGAGGAGAAATACCCGAAGAGGGCGAAGGTCTATACGATCGGAACCTCGTTCGAAGGACGCGACATCCTCGCCGTCCGCATCAGCGCCGCCCCGTCGAAGAACCTGCCCGACAAGGCCGAGATACTTATCGTCGGCATGCACCATGCCCGTGAATGGATAGCGGTCGAGGTGCCGCTGCGGCTCGCCGAGTTCCTGCTCGAACAGTACGACCACAACCCGCGTATCCGCGCCATCGTCGACGACGGCGAACTGTGGATCGCGCCGATGCTCAACGAGGACGGGTTCCGCTATACCTTGAGCGACGATCGCAACTGGCGCAAGAACCGGCGCGACAACGGCGATGGTTCGTTCGGTGTCGACCCGAACCGCAACTACGACGCCTCATGGGGCGGCAAAGGGGCGAGCACGAAGACCTCGTCCGATGTCTACTGCGGGACCGAGCCGTTCTCCGAGGGGGAAAGTTCGGCGGTGCGCGATCTCATCGATCCGGCGAACGGCATGGTGGACGAGGTGCTCGGCTTTCTCGATCTCCACAGTTATTCGCAACTCATCCTCTATCCCTACGGCAATACCTACGAGGTGTCGCCGCGCGAGAAGGAACTCGCCGCGATCGCCGACCGGATGTCCGCCATCATCGAGGGGGAGACCGGTGCATACTACGAACCGGGCAAGTCGAGTTCCCTCTACATCGCCACCGGCGGCTCGTCCGACTGGTTCCACCTCGCCTACGAATTCCGCAACACCTTCATCGTCGAGATGCGGCCGACCGGGAATGTGCTGAACGGCTTCGAACTCGACGCGGCGCAGATACCGGCGACGGCCCGCGAGAATGTCGCGGCGGCCCTCTACTTCATCGAGGCGACCGCGCAGGGGACCGACGACATAGACACCGATGTGAACGGCGACGGCGTCATCGATTATTTTGCCGGGTGCGGCGAGGGGCGCTGCGCGATGATCGGGCTCGATGAGACCCCCGACGATACGGAAGAAGGCGACGATGACCTCGTGTCCGACGCCGACGCTTCTTACGGCGCCGACGAGGCGTCAGCGGTCACCGATACCGTGGAAGAGGCGACCGACGCCGACGCCCCGGTGCCGCGTCGCGACGGTTCAGGCGGGTGCTCACTCGTCCTCCTCTGACAGCGGGACATACCCGAGTTGCCCACAGGCGGCGAGATGTTCGTCGCCGCGTGATTTCCTGATGATCGCCATCATGCCGTGGTCCCACAGGATCTGCTGGAACGCCGCTGTCGCCTTCTGTCCCGAGGGACAGAACGGCGCGCCGGGGAACGAGTTGAACGGTATCAGGTTGACCTTCGCGCTGATGCTTCGGGCTATCTTCACCAGCTCGCGCGCATCGTCGGGCGAGTCGTTCACGCCGTCAAGCAGGACATATTCGATGAGTATCCGTTTGCGCGGCGGCAGCGGGAAGCGCCGGATCGCCGCGAGCAGTTCCTTCAGCGGCCAGCGTTTGGTCGCCGGCATCAGCGCCGCCCGTTTCGCATCGGTCGTCGCATGGAGCGACAGCGCGAGATTGACCGCGACCTGCCCGCCCAGTTCGTCGATCCTCGCGGGGATGCCGATGGTGCTGACGGTCACGCGGCGGTTCGAGAGGTTGAACCCGAGGTCGTCGAGCATGATGCGGATGGCGTCTATCGTGTTGCCGAGGTTAAGGAGCGGCTCGCCCATCCCCATGAAGACGACATTGGTGACCCGCTTGCCCGCCTCGCGCACCTGTCGCTGGACGGCCCAGAGTTGCCCGATGATCTCGCGGGTCGTCAGATCGCGGGTGAAGCCGAGTGAGCCGGTGCGGCAGAACAGACACCCGAGCGGACAGCCGACCTGTGTCGAGAGGCAGAGCGTCAGCCGCCCCTTTTCGGGGATGAGCACCGACTCGATGACGGCGTTATCGTCCAGTGTGAAGCGGTATTTTGCGGTGCCGTCGGCGGAGGTGACGACCTCCGGCGCGGCGAGCGGTCGCACCGTGAAATGTTCCGCGAGTGAGACGCGCGCCTCCTTGGCGATGTCGGTCATGTTGAACAGGTCGGTCTCGAGTCCCTGATAGAGCCAACGGAATATCTGGCGACCGCGGAACGGCTTCATGCCGAGACCGGTCATCGTTCCTTCAAGTTGCGCTCTGGTGAGACCGAAGAGTTCGGTGGTGCCGGTCATGGAGATAGGGGAGGAGGTGGTCAGGGAAGGTACTCGAACGCGCCGATCTCGTTCTTCGCCCCTTGCCGCGCATAACCGAGGAAATCATATTGAGGCACGGTCGATCCGTTGGAACCGACATCGATGCAGGGAGAACCGGACGAGAGGCGGTATCTCGTTATGCTGGTCGTGGGCGTGCCGACGAAGAGCGGGTCGGCCGATATGTTCTGGTGGTTGACCCAGAGTCCGTCGGGGGCGTTTATCTTGTTGCCGGGATCGATGACCGGGACAGGGGCGCCGCCGATCACGCTGTTGTCGACCGTGACGGTGACCCCGTTCTCATTGACGGCATAGAGTTGACTGGCCAGATCGGTCCCGGCGGTATTGGCGAAGATGATGGTGTCCTTTACGGTCACATCGCCCCGCTCGATATAGAGGCCGCCCGCATCGGTGCCGGCGGTGTTGTCGGCGATCGTCGAGTTGTATATCTTGACCGTCGGCGCGGTGCTTACGGTGTTGGTGATATAAAGGGCCGCGCCGCGGTAGGTGCTGGTGTTATGAGCAAAGATGGAATTGCGGAGCTCGACGATCCCCGCGCCGCCGTCGATAAGAATAGCGCCTCCTTGGGTGGAAGAGGTGTTGTCGGTGAAGAAACAGCGGTCGAAGACCGCCTGCGCCGGTTTCTCAATGAATACCGCGCCGCCATTCTGCGCGGTGTTGCCGTCGAACAGGGTGTCGACCACCAGCAGGTTCTGGACGCCGGTCGCGTAGATGGCCCCGCCGGTATGGCTCGGAGCGCTGTTCCCGACGAACGAGGAGTGCGCGACCGTGAGATCGACCAGCTCACCGGCGAGGAAGATGGCCCCGCCGTTGGTGTTCTTGATATTGTTCTCGAACCGGCAGTCGGTCACCGTCACCCTGATGGTCGTCGCGGTGGCGTTGGCCCATATCGCGCCGGTCAAGGCGTCGCGTATCGTGAAGCCGCCGATGACGAACCCGCTATTGGCGCTGTCCAGTTCGAACCCGGAGTGGGATGCATCGGTCAGGTCGATGATCGTCTGGCCGGGACCCTCTATGCCGTAGACGATGATGGCGTCGCCGCCGGGGTTGATATCCTCGTTGGCGACCTCCATAGAGTCGTAAGTGCCGGGGTGCACGACCACGATGTCGCCGGTCTGCGCATCGGTCACCGGCTGGGCGATGGAAGTGTAGGGCTTGTCGGTGCCCACCTCGAGGATGGTGCCCGAATAGACAGCGAAGGAGGTCTTCCCGCGGACGATGTTCCCCCCCTTGTCGGTCAACTCGAACGGTATCACATAGATGCCGTCGGCGAGGGCCGAGACATCGATGCTTTTCCAGTACCAGAACTGGTGAGTGTCGCCGGCGCAGGAGGGGTTCCACATCTCTTCCCGCGGGCCGCCGCCCAGTTCGCGCATATCCCAGACCGCCTCGACGAGGTCGGAGCCGATGGGACCGTTGCAGATGCCGTTGTCATCCTCGAAATAGACCCGCAGGACCGTTGCGTTGTCGGCGTTCTTGACCGGGTTCGGCGAAAAATAAGCCTCGGTGATGACCGGCGGGGTGTTGCCGGAATTGCCGCTGACCGGCAGAGAGGCCTGTCCCGGGGTGAAGGTGGTGCCGCCGTCATCGGAATGGGAAAGCCATTTGGCCACGAACTGCCCATCGGTGCAGGAGGATGTTTCGGTCGGTGCATAACGCAGTACCACCGCGTGGAAGGCGCCCGGGGCGACCGTCACCCTCGCGGCGGAAGAGACCTCACCGGAGATAATGGTCACCTTGCCGGCACAGTCCATCGGCAGGGTGGTCTCGTCTATGATCAGATCCACCAGCGCCGAGGTGTTGTTCAGCGTCACCGCGCGATCCAACACCGCATTGTAGCCGACGAGTCCGAAGTCGATGCCGCTCTCGGGAGCGAGCGCCATGTAGCCGTCGGTGTCGACCGTCACCGAGTTGGAAACGGGCCCGGTGGTGCTGTTGCGCATGGGGCGTATCGCGACATGCCAGACGGAATCGTACCAGTTCATCGAGGCATCGACGGTATGGACCGTCCCCGGAGTGCAGGAGACCGTGTCGTCGAGGATGAGTTCCGCATCGTCAAAATCGGCGTCGTTCATGATGGGAGACCGGCTCTTTTTCAGCAGATAGTTGGTCACGCCGGGGCCGATACAGGTCCACGAGAAGGAGATAATGTCGGTCGCGGGCTCGGTGGCTGTGTGCTCGGCCGCGAGGTCGGTCACTTCTTCCATGGCCTCCCAATGGCAGTCGAACGAACAGCCGTCGCCGTCCGTTTTGTTTCCGTCGTCGCATTCCTCGGTGGTGGCGCACCCGTTGATAAAACTCTCCGTCACGCCGTTGCCGCAGGTGCACTTGGGGGTACAATTATCGGTGATCCAGCCGTCGCATTTTGCGTTGCAGGTCGCTATGCCGTCAACATAGGAGTCGGAGGCGATTTCTATGCAATCCCGATCTTCGCCCGGTTCGCAGGTGGCATTTTCTTTGCCGCAGAGATCCGTGCCGGTACATCCGCTCACATCCCACTTGCAGGTCTCGTGATCGCACTCCGCCTCGCCGTTGGTATAGTTCGCGGAATCTATCTCAGTACAGAGTTCGATGTTGTCCTCGGCCTCGCACTCTTCCGCTCCTTCGATGATGCTGTTCCCGCAGACGGCGACGCAGTGGCATTGGTCGTCGCAGGTGCGGCCGTTGGGGGAATCCTCGCAGTGGGCGTCGCTTCCGTCGCATTCTTCCCCGGTGTCCAACTGGTCGTTGCCGCAGGTCAGTGCCGTGTCTATATCGGGGTTCAATTCGTCGCTGTCGGGCAACAGGTCGTCGGTGCCCGCCGTGTCGGTGTCGGCCGTGCTGTCGGTGTCGGCCGTGCCGGTCGGAGGATCCTTCTTGAGTTGTTCGAGCAGGTCGTTGTTCGTGACGAACTCGCACGAAACGACAAAAGCGGCGAGCGCCGCGATAATGGCCATCCGTATCATCGTGGTATTCATCGTTCCCTCCCTCAGTAACTGAACGAAGCGCCGGCGTAGACCGAACTGCCGTCGAAATAGAACGACACCTTCGGGGACTCCGGCGTCGGCTCGCTCTGCGACCAGTCGGACTGCCAGATGGCAAGCACGGTGCCGGCGACCGCCGCGGCGCCCGATACGGAGAACATCACGATCCGCATCGTGTCGTTGAATTTCGCCTTGTCCTCATAATCGAGGGCCTTTTGGTAGACCTCGGGCCGTTGCGCGATGGGATAGGAGTAGTAGTCCTGCATGAGATCGTTGCGCTTATCGAGGTTGCTGCCCACCTCGGCGCTGAAATACCACGCGACCCCGAACACCGCCGCCGCGACGCCGAGCGTCCCGACGCCCCACCACAGGTAGGGGCGATCCACCTCCGGCTCAGGTCCCGTCGGCTTGGGCACATCCTTTTTCACCTCCACCGGGGCCGGGCTTGCCGCGGCGGGGGCGGGTTCCGCCTTCGCGACCGGCTGCGGCGCTATCTTCGGCTGCGGTTTCGGCTGAACTATCACCGGTTGCGGTTTGGGCTGGACGACGACCGGTGCCGGCTTCACGACCGGGGCGTTCGCGACGAGGTCCCATTTGATGAGGCGGCTCTCGGTTATCGCCACCGATTCCTTGCGTGTCTGGTGGCCCGCCGCCTTGAGTTCAAAGGTGTGCGTGCCCTTGGTGACATCGACGAAACAGGGTATCTTCTTGCAGGCCTCTTTCCCGTCCACCGAAAGGGTCGCGCCGGGGGTCGCGGTCTCGAACTGGACCGCGAGCGTTTCGGGCTCGGCGGCGGTCTTGATGGCCGTGGCGGGCGCCTTTGACTGCGCGAGCATATCATCGATGATCTTGTTTATCGCGTCGCGCATCCCCTTGGGACTGCCGTCGAAATCGGCCACGAGCCCCGCGACCGTCGCCTCCTTGGCGAGATCGACCAGTTCGGTCGCGATGCTGTACATGCCGCCGAAGAAGGTGATGGAAGAGCGGAGGATGTTGTCGGCGGCGAGCGCCTGTCCGAGCGGTATCTGGCAGTTCTTGTCGAAGCACTCCTGATAACTCTCTTTTTTGGAATCCTTTATGATCCCTTTAAGTTTCTCCTGCTGGCGCGTCTTGTCGATGACCACATACAGGCCGGTCGCGACGAGTTTCGAGCGCAGGTACTCGGTCGCGCTCTTGAGCAGGTTCGGATCGAGCGTCCCGGAGAGATCCTCGACATCCATGACGGCGATCTTGAACTTCTTCTGCTCCGCCGCGAAGAGCGGCAGGGCGATCAGCGCCGCAAGGAGCAATACCCAGATCTTTTTCATGCGTCTCCTCCCTGTATTTTCCACCAAAGCATATCAAAAAAGCCGCTGGGACTGTATCGCGCGCCGATTTTTTTGTCAAATTCTCCCCGCTATTCGGGACCCGACGCCGGAAGAGCCCTCAAATAGTTCTCCACGATGCCCAGCGAATCCTTTTCCCGTTCGGTCGTCACCGGGGCGGTGTCCCAGAGGTCCCAGAGGAGCCGATCGGTGGTCAGCAGCCCGTCGCCCTGCGCGATGACGACGCGGATGCCGTCGCTTTCGGCCGTTTCCCGTTCGTAGGTCTCCCGGTCGTCATCCATCACGATGGCCCGCGAGGGATCGGTGAACTGCAGGAGCGTCCACGGTACCCGTATCCGGACACGGTCGGTGGCCATGGCGACACCTTCGCGGGGGGTGGTGAAGTCGTCTTCGGGAGAGATGACCAGCCGGCCTACCTCGTCCACTGTGGCGGGGAACTGGTAGGTGCCGTCGTCACTGCCGTGCGCCGTGTTGGAAAGCCAGCGGACCGGCATCCAGGGCGCCCCGTCGGTCGCGGTGGAACGGTACTGCTGTGCGTCGGACGATTCATCGTGCCATATGCCGAACAGATCGTAAGACTCGGTCACGAACAACTGTGCCCCCGACCCGTCTATGACCAGTGCGAACTCGCTGCGCTCAGCGGTCACGGTGCCGTCGGGGAGCACCGTTTCTCCCGCGTCGTCGCGGTAGGTGTCGAAACCGACGACGATGGGCAGCGCGGCCGGTTCGGTCGCTATCTCGAGATGGAAGAACCGGTTGCTCGCGGCCCATAAAAGGCCGTCGACCGGTCCGGGCGTCCCCTCGGTCGCCGCCTCGCCCATCACCGGCGGGGCATCGTCGAAGGCGATGAGTCCGTAATTCTCCTCGGGAGCGGTGATGTTGAGCCAGAGCGGACGACGGTCGATCGGGAGATCGATCTCCTCGGTCACCCACGAGTTCTTCCACCATTCGTCGCTCCATGCGAAAAGCGCCCCGCCGATGCAACCCGCCGCCGCGATGTTCCGGAACATCCGCACCGCATAGCGCCCCTGCGTCGTCTCATCATGCCCGCCGTGGTGCATGCCGCTCTGGGCGACATGGGCGCTCCCCCAACTCGACGGCACGCCGAATTCGGCGATGAAGAGCGGGATCGGGTGGTAATGGGCGCGCAGGGCCTTGAGATAGCCGAGATAACTGTTAGGTCCCTCGGCGTCGGTTTCTTCCGTATAGGCGGGATCCTCGCTCATGAAATCGGGATAGTAGGGGTAGGCGTGGTAACTCGCGAAGTAGCCGGGAGGATGGTTCGTTGTATCGATACCGGCAAGGTCCACGGCGTTGGTGTCCTCGAACGACTGCGAGTTCTCGGTGGGATGGGAGAGCGGGTCGAGCGTCGGCCAACTCGACACGGACAGTGGTCGGGCCGCTCCGTACCGATCCTGCTCCAGCGTCGCGAGCCGGTCGAGACGCGCCGCGAGCCAACTTTCGGTGGGGGACCCGTGCGGCAGGGCTATGCGGTCACCGTCGTGGGCGGTGTCGTCCGGATGGGCCGCATCGGTCGCCGCGACCTCGATGGGGGCTATCTCGCGGCCGATGATCCACGCGGCTATCCACGGAGAGACATCGGCGGTGTAGGTCCCGAAGGCGCGGCCGTACCGCTCCGGTATCGCGATGTCGCCGTGAGAGGCCGCGACCGCCTCCTCGATGTTGCGCTCGAACGCTTCGGTCAGGCCGTGCAGGTCGTAGGAGGGATTCTCTTCGTCGAGCCAGATGCCGTGAAGTAGATAGAGCGGCGCATCGGGATGGGTCGTGTTGTGGTCGCGTAGCGCCTCGTAGAAACGGGGGTAATGAAGCGTGTAGATGCGGACCGCGTTGAAGCCGGCTTCGCGCATCCGTGCCAGCCAGCGGTCGTATTGATCCCGGGTGACGGCCAGTTCGCCCGGTTGGGTGCCGGGAACGCCGACGCCGAGATTCACGGCATGCAGGGGGAATGGCATCTCGACGCCGTTCTGCACCCGGAAGAACGCGCCGTCATGCGCGGCGAAGGAGACCGGGGGCGGTGCGGTGTCGCGGGTATCGCAGGCCGCCGAGAACAGCAACAGAGCCAACGGGAGAATAATGGAACGGGCCACGGGAACCTCCGAAGAATATTTCACAGGATGGCTGTTTCGATGCCTGCTGTCAAGATTAAGGAGTGACGACGCCGTTTTTCTTGAGAAATCTTCGATATTCATTATATTCGTTCCGGAGAAGCAGGGAGACACCCGATGACCGGGGCCGCGATCCTTTTCGTCACGAGCGAGCCGATGATACCCCGCCTTACGGGAGAACTGCTTGATCGGGACGGCATCGTGGTGTGCCGCGCCGAAACGGTCGCCGAGGCCGAACGGATACTCGCCGAACGGGACGATATCGCCGCCGTCTGTAGCGAGGTGGTCCTGTCGGGCGAGACCGGCATCGAATTCTACGACCGGCTGCGTGGCGAGCTGGGGAAAGGGGAGATGCCGTTCTTTTTCATCACCGCGCTCAATGTCACCTCCGAACTGGGGCGTCGTCTGCGTCGCGACATCCGTTGCCACCATCTCCAGAAACCGATAGACCCGTATGAACTGGTCACCCTTTTGCGCGAGGCCGTCCACCATGATTAGGTTCTATCTTCCGCTTGCCCTCCTTCTCGCGCTTTCGGGCATGCTCGATGCCGCCGAGCTGCCGACCGTCGCCGAGACGCAGGCGGCGTGGCAGGCCGATGCATCGAACGACGATCTGCGGCTCGCCTTTGCCTTCGCCCTCTACCGTGACGGGCGGTGGGGTGAGGCCGAAGAGCATTTCCGGCAGATCCTGGCGCGCCGTCCCGACTACCGGGATGCTGCCGAGGGACTTGCCTCATGCCTTGCGGCCCGCGGCCTGTACGGTGAAGCGATAGAGGTGCTCCGCCCCTTTGCCGGGAAAGATGAATCGAAGGAACTCGACGACCGGATCGTTTCCTACGAGATAGCGCGCGGCAACTACCTGACGGCCCGCTGTCTCATTGCAAAAAGCGCGACCGACCGATCCTACTGTGCCGGGACCGCGCCGCGCATCGCCTCCTTCGAGGGGGCGTTCTCCTATACGCTGGTCACCCGTCGGGACGATTGGCTGTACGATCATGAGCGGGTAGGTTTCTATCCGTACGAGATGTTCGATCTTGCGCTTTATCACGAGGGGCACAGCCGTTACGGCCTGCGCGACGATCTTATCGGCGCGGCGGCGAACATCCGCCCGTATCGCCTGTTGACCGTAACGCTCGACCACTTCCATACCCCGGGACACGACTTCCTCGCGCGGCACCGGTCACTCGTCGAACTGCGCCACAAGACGCCGGGACTCGAGGAACTGGTCTTCGAGGCGGGGTATCGCTTCTATGACTTCGACTACGGCCCCGACGAACAGGACACCGCGCGGGTCTACCGCTATAACCAGATGATAACGCTGGGGGCGGAGTACTATCTGCCGAAGGGCTTCATGGTCGGCTACCGCGCCTATCTGGTCCTCAACCGGAAGGAGGACCTCGTCCATGCCCATCAGGGGTACGGCGGCTGGGAAAAAGAGCGCCTGCTCGGCGTCACCGCCGGTTTCTCGCTGGGCGACGAATTCATTGCAAGTCAGTCATCGACCGGGATGTTCACGCAGAACTACTTCGTGCGGGCCTCGCTCACGATGCTTTGTCCGTTCACCTTCACCGTGCTTGTTCAGCACACGGTGACCGACGATGACATCCATCGCACCGAGTTCCTCGGCGGTATCCGCTATGATCTTTAGGGATTACACCGCCATCATTTATCTGAACGGCCTTCTGGTGGTCGTTCTGCTCCTCTCCTTTCTGTATCTCGTCGCGCTCGACGCACGCTACCGCCGCCTCGAACGGCGCAAACGAGCCTGTTTCGAGCGCTGGGAAGGGTCACTTATCCGGACGATCGTCCACGGCGACCCGTTCGATCCCGGTCCCTGCCACCGCTACGACTGGTTCGCCGAGTTCATCAGCCGCTGGTATATCTCGTTCCGCGGCGAGGTGATCGGGGTCGTCGGGCGCGTCTGCGCCGGCACGGGGCTTCTGGAAAAGATGGAGCGGGCGATCATGCGCGGCGATGACGGATCGCGCCTGACGGCGCTCCGGTTCTTCGCCGTGTCGGGGATCACCCCTTCGCCGGCGCTGAAAGAGCGTCTCGCGGCGGCGATCAGGCCGCCCGACGAGATCGCCGCGCTCCTCGAACTCCGGCTTGCGACCCGTCTGCTCGGCGCGGAACGTCCGGTCGACATCATCCGCGCCGTCGCCGCGAGCGCGTTCACAAGCCCGACCATGCAACTGGAGATCCTGCGCGAGATGTTGCCGACCATCAACGGGCGTTTCAACGAACTGCTTGACGCCTGCCGGGACGACGAGCCCGCCCGCATTCTCCTGTTCGAGGCGGCGGGACGGCTCTGGCTCACCGAGGCGTGTCCCGTTCTGCGTGACACCTTCCGCACCGCCGCGGGGGAGGATAAGATCCGCGCGATGCGCTCTCTTGCCGCCCTCCACTGCGACGAGATGAAAGAGGAGATATACGCCCATTACCGTGCGGAGCAGCGGCCGGTCATGCAGACGCTTGCTTTCAAGAGTTTCCTTGCGCTTGCCGGCGAGCATGACTTTTCGCTCATCGTGCCCGAACTCGACAACCGCAACTGGTTCGTCCGCTACAATGCCGCCAAGGCGCTCGCCCGTCTCGGCACGGCGGGGCTTGCTGCGCTGAACGCCCGCCCCGATCACGACGCCTGCGCCCTTGCGCTCGCCGAGCGGGGAGAAACTTCCGGTAACCAGCACGAGCACCTGCATGTCCGCTGAACGATTCATCACCATCTTCGAGTGGTTCATCCTCGTTTACTTCCTTCTCGTCAACGCGGTCTATCTCTTCCTGACCGTTCTCGCCTTTTTCCGCATCCGCCGCTACATGCGCCGTCACCGGATCGCCGACGGCGGGCTGTCGCTCTACCGCGGTTTCTACAAGCCGATATCGATCGTCGTCCCGGCCTACAACGAAGAGGTCTCCATCGTCGATTCGGTCGAATCGATACTTCTGCTCAACTATCCCGAGTTCGAGGTGGTCGTCGTCAACGACGGCTCGACCGATGAGACCTTCGACCGCCTGCGCGGCCATTTCTCGCTCGTCGAGATCACGCTTGACGCCGATTGGCTGAAAGAGCGGAACGAGATACGGTCGATCTGGACCAGCCGTACCCACAAGGTGATGGTGGTCAACAAGGTGAACGGCGGTAAAGCCTCGGCGCTCAACACCGGCATCAATGTCGCCCGCTATCCGCTCGTCTGCAACATCGACGCCGATTCGATACTGGATCGCAACGCGCTGCTCATGATCGCCCGCCCGTTCCTCGAGGACAACCGCGTCATCGCCTCGGGTGGCATCGTCCGTGTCGCGAACTCCTGCGATGTCTACAAGGGCGAAGTGCGCGAGGCGCGGTTCCCCCGTTCGGCGCTCGCCGGTTTTCAGGTGGTCGAATATCTGCGCGCCTTCCTGATGGGCCGCATCGGTTGGGATGCCCTGAACGGCCTCTTCATCATATCGGGCGCCTTCGGCCTGTTCGACAAGGCGGCGCTCAAACTCGCGGGCGGCTACGCCGAGGATTCGGTCGGCGAGGACATGGAACTGGTGGTACGGATGCACCGCTTCTTCCGTTCGCGCGGCGAGGATAAACGGATCACCTTCATCCCCGATCCGGTCTGCTGGACCGAGGTCCCCGAATCGTTCCGGCAACTCGGTCGCCAGCGTGACCGCTGGCAGAGAGGACTCATGGACGCGCTGTGGCGTCACCGCGTGATGATCTTTAACCCGCGGTACGGCGCGGCGGGGCTCTTTGTCTATCCTTATTTCTTTTTCATAGAGATGCTCGGCCCGCTCGTCGAACTGGGCGGCTACCTCCTCATCCCGATCTTCTATGGTTTCGGCGTGCTCGACGCATCATTCTTCATCGCCTATCTGCTGTTCGCCTTTTTCATCGGCGGGCTCATCACGCTCTTCTCGGTACTGCTCGAGGAGATGTCCTTCCGCAAGTACCGTCGCCCCGGCGATCTTATCCGGCTTCTCCTTTTTTCCCTCGTCGAGACCTTCCTTTTCCGGCCGCTTACCGTGCTGTGGCGCGTCAAGGGGATGGTGAAGTACCTTTTCGGCAGCCGTTCATGGGGAAAGATGCAGAGAAAGGGATTTGCCGGTGGCGGTGGCGACCGCGAAAATTTTTGACAAACATCCTTGGGCGTATATTATCGGCACCGCCTCGTGGCGAGGTAGCTCAACTGGTTAGAGCATCGGATTCATATCCCGAGGGTTGAGTGTTCGAGTCACTCCCTCGCCACCATCTGTTTTCAACGGGTTGAGCCCCGCCGGGTTCGACCCGTTTTTTTGTCGGGGGAGGGGACGGGTGCTTTTTTCTATCGAGCAAGAGGGAAAGGATAGGCGGATCGTCCTGAAGACGGGGCGCCCCGATCTCGCGGAGGTCTATCTCGCCTATATGCGGGGCGACCGGAAATATCTGGTCGAGTTCGTGGATGCCTGCGCCGTCGCGGGGGGCGATCGCCGGGAGAAGTGGGTCATCATCATCTCCACCCAGTTCGGCTGTCCGGCCGGCTGCCTGATGTGCGATGCGGGAGGCGGCTACCTCGGCGACCTGACCGCCGACGAGATGCTCTGGCAGATACGGACCGTCGTGGAGGCCCATCCGGAACTTGATCCCCGGACCTGCCGCAAGTTCAAGGTGCAGTTCGCCCGGATGGGTGAGCCGTCGCTCAACGACGCGGTGCTCGAGGTCATCCGGTGGCTGGGCAAGGAATATCCGAACTGCATCCCCTGCGTGGCGACCCTGGCCGTCGCCGGTCGGGAAGCATGGTTCCGGGAACTGCTCGATCTGCGGGAAGGGTTCCGCGACCTGCAACTGCAGTTCTCGGTCAACACCACCGATGCCGCGCTCCGCGACGAACTGATGCCCATCGGCAAGATGTCGTTCGACCGGATCGCCCGGTACGGCGAGACCTTTTATCGACCGGGGTCGCGGAAGCCGTCGTTGAATTTCGCGGTCAGCGATTCGCTCCCGCTCGATCCCGCGGTGGTCGCCCGGACCTTCGATCCGGACCGGTTCGTCATCAAACTGACGCCGCTGAACCCGACCCGGAGCGCCCGGGACAATGCACTGGTGTCGCTTGACGGCCCGGGCGGCGACGCCTCCCTGCTCGACATCCGGACCGAACAGTTCCGAGCGCTCGGGTACGAGGTGGTATGCTCCATCGGCGATTGGGAGGAGAACCGGATAGGCAGTAACTGCGGTCAACTGGCGGCGCGGTCGGCCCGCGAGGACATATCCTGATGCCGGAAGCGCGCTACGCTCTGTTGGTCATCGATGCCCAGAACTATTTTTTCGAGCCTGCGTCATCCGCCTATCTTCCGGCCTCTTCCGCCATAGTTCCCCGGATGAACAGATTGATAGCGGCGGCCGTGACCGGGGGCGCGCCGGTCTTTTTCACGGTGCATCGTGCTCCGACGGAGCCGGGGAATCTCATGACGGTCCGGTATAAAAGACTACCGAGCGGGAGGGAGTGCGATCTGTGGCGCGGCATAAGCGCCCCTCCCAAGCCGATCCTGATAGAGAAGGAACATTACTCAGCTTTCCACCGTACCGGGCTTGCCGCGCGACTGCGAAGGCGCGGCATCCGCGATATCGTTCTGTGCGGGGCGATGACCCACCTGTGCGTCGATACCACGGCGCGCCACGGCTTCATGCTGGGGTTCAAGCCGGTCGTCGTCGCCGATGCCTGCTGTTCCAAGACCCCGGCGTTCCATCGGGCCGCGTTGCTGGCGCTCGGGCACGGGTTCGCCGAGGTCACCACCACGCAGGGATGGCTGAGCCATGCCCGCTGAAAGACCGTATGACCTCATCATCATCGGCGCGGGACCTGCCGGAGTGGGGGCGGCGGTGCAGGGCGCGTTGTACGGGGCGCGGACGCTCGTCATTGAAAAAGGGTGTGTCGGCGGTCGGCTCGATCTTGCGCGGCGGGTGGATAACTTTCCGTGGGCAGGCGAAGAGGCGGCGCGGGATGGCCGGCAACTCTGCCGCCGGTTCAAAAAGTGGCTGGCGACCGCCGGAGTGCCGGTGGTGACCGGCGCGGTGGAGCGGGCGAGTTATTCACGGGGGCGTTTCACCCTCTTTTGTGAGGGAACTACGGCATACCATGCGTCGTCGGTCATCGTGGCGACCGGCGTGGAACCGGAGCCGTGGCGTGTCCGCGGCGTGATCGGGGCGGGTGATCGTGTGTGCCGCGACTGGCGGATGATCCCCCGAAAGCGGGGGGAGGTGGCGGTCATCGGCGGCGGCGAGACGGCGTTCGATCAGGCCTGCGGTCTGGCCGAGCGCGGACACAAGGTCTCCGTTCTCATCCGGGGGGAACGGTCGCGGGCCTACCCCGGTCTTGTGACCGAGGCGATCCGGCTGGGCGTCGTGATCGTCACGAAGGCGGCGATAACCTCCGTTCATCGCGATGGGCGAAAGATACTGCTCACGGCGGCCGACGGTCGCTCGTTCGATTGCGACCATGTGCTTCCGGCGATCGGCCACCGGCCTCGCCTGCCGGCGCTCGACCGCTCGGCCCGGCTCAAGATGGGGCACGGACTCTGGCTGGCCGGAGATGTCCGGGAACCGGTATGCCGTCAGGCGGCTATCGCGTTCGGTGACGGGGTGCGCTGTGCTATGCTGGCGTGGGCGGGTCGGGAGCCTGATGCTAGGTGTATGCGCTAGTATCCTTACTCTTTCGGGCAGATCGTGCCCTCGCCGAATTGGCTTGAATAATCGCCGACCGGCGTCTCGGTCGGATAATACAGTTTCACCTCGGTCGCATTGAAAGTGATATTCCCGCCGTCGGTCGCCGGTGCCTCGATATTGGTGACCGCCGTGATATTGGTGGTGCCACTGAAACTGCAGGCAAGGATACAGTGATCAACGCCACTTTCGTTCTTGAGAAGGAGGACCACGCTCCCGTCCGCGGTCGGGTCCATGTCGTACTGGCCGATCGCTAGAGGCTCCGGAGGGAATATCATTTCCACAAGGGGGTCTATGGGGTCTAGCGATGAGTTCATCCATGTCTGCACTATGGTGACGAACTCTTCCGTCGAGTCATATGTGGCATATGCCACTTTCTCCGGCCCGACAGGAAGTGCTTGACTGGTTGAGCCGTAAGTGCCGGTGAAGATGTTCATCTGCAGGAGAGACGAAAAGTTGTTCATCATATACATCTGGTCCTGTATCCGCGCGGCGTCAAGTATCTTTTCGAAAGTAGCGCCGCCGGAAATGGTGCCGTAAAGCGGCGCATCGATATCGGGCCCGCTATCGGAGTCAAGCAGGTCGTCGTCGGCAAGCAAGAGGTCTTCGTCAAGCAGGCCGTCGCCATCTTCGGTCAATATGTCCTCGTCGGTCGCGGACTCATCGGTGACGGTGTCCTCGTCGGTCGCGGACTCATCGGTGACGGTGTCCTCGTCGGTCGCGGACTCATCGGTGACGGTGTCCTCGTCG
>JAKLFG010000057.1 GCA_022711315.1 bacterium
CGACGAGGGGACCTACACCACTTCGCAGAGCGTCACCATCACCTGCGCGACAACCGGCGCGACGATCCGTTACACCACCAACGGCAGTGAGCCGACCGGCGCTTCCGCCGAATACACCGGGGCAGCGATACCGTTGGAGGACGGTGCGATAACGACGGTCAAGGCGAAGGCCTTCCTCGCCGACTGGGTGAACTCGACGACGGCCAGCGCACAGTACACGATAGACAATATCCCGGCGCCGGTCATCACGCCTGACGGCGGAGTGTTCGATGCGCCGGTGGAGAATGTGACGATAACGACGCCAATAAACGGCGTGACCATTCGTTATACGCTGGACGGGACTGATCCGACTGGGGCATCGACAGCATACACCGCTCCGATGACCTTTGCGGTGTCGCGGCATCTCGTGGCGAAGGTTTTCAAGAGCGGTTTAACGACCAGCAATACATCTGAAAAACGCTATATCGTCGGTGGTTCTTCCTTCTGCGATCTCATTGCAACCCCCTCCCTCGGCACCTACAACGCCCCTCAAAATGTTTCTCTCTCCTGCGCCACCGAAGGCTCGGTCATCCGCTACGAGATGAACGATCCCGAACCGGATATGTTCAGCAACCTCTACTCGACGCCGATCGAGGTCGCCGAAACCTCCACTATCAAGGCCATCGCCTACAAACTCGGTGTCGCCGGCTACGCCAAGAACAGCCCTGCCTACACCATCGACGAAGGACTCGAACAGGTCGCCACACCGACCTTTGATCCCGTTGGGGGTGATTACTACGGAGCATCTCTTGAGGTCACTATCGCCACAACCACCTCCGAGGCCCTCATCCGCTACACCCTCGACGGCAGTGAGCCAAGTTTCTGGCATGGATATGAGTACGCGGCGTCCATTACCATTCCTGCCGGATACACCACCATCAAAGCGAAGGCATTTAAGAGCGGCATGGCCGACAGTGCTATGAGTACGGCGAACTATCGTCTCATCAACTCTTCCTGCACCGGCCAGACCAAGTGTTACAACAACTCCGGAGAGATGGCCTGTCCGACGGAAGGAAATGATTTCTACGGACAGGATGCGCAGTATGCGGCGCTGGGGATGTGTGTGCCGAAAAGTTACACTGTGAGCGGCACTTCGCCGAACGACATCGTCACCGACGACAACACCGGGCTCCAGTGGCAGAGAACCGCCAATACCACGGTTTACACTTGGGCCAATGCGATCACCTACTGCGAGAACCTGAATTACGGCGGTTATACCGACTGGCGTCTCCCCAACGACCGGGAACTTGAAAGCATCGTGGATTACGGCCGTTACAACCCCGCGATAGACACCGATGCTTTCCCTAGCACCCCCTCGTCATTCTTCTGGTCGTCTTCGTCCCATGTGAGCAACACCGGCAACGCATGGCTTGTCAATTTCGGCAACGGCAGTGTGTACGACTCCAGTAAGAGCGACAACCTCCATGCGCGCTGTGTGAGATGACCGCGGTTTTTATGTTTTTTGAGTTTTTCGGAGGTTAAAAATGTCTCGCTACGAACATCTGCCGATCTACAAGAAGACCTTCGATCTTCTGGTATATCTGGAGGGGGCGATACGCCATTTTCCCCGCTATCATAAGTACACCCTCGGCACCGATATCCGGACGACGGCGCAAAAGATGGTGTACACACTCGCTACCTTGAACGATGCGCCGAAGGAGAACCGGGGAGAGGTCGTCGCCGAATTCCTGCAAGCGGTCGAACGGGCCAAGATACAGATGGCGGTGGCGCGGGAAACGGCCGTTTTCAAGAACTACGACACTTGGTATCGCGCGGCGGAACAACTGCACGATATCGGAGGACAGGGACAGGGGTTGAAAAGATACTTCGAAAAAAGGGCCCGAGTCGGAGAGAATTCTCTTCCGAGCGTGCCGGAACCGCGGTTATAGGGAGGGCCCACGAGGCATGTGCGCGTATAAAAATACGCAGGTTTCCGGCCCGTACCGCCCCGCGGATCGTTCCGGCGACCGGAATTTCCCTACTGAATGGTCGTCTTCGTCCCATGTGAACAACACCAACAACGCATGGAATGTCAATTTCAACAACGGCAATGTGAACAACAACAATAAGAACAACAACAATAAGAACAACAACAACCATGCGCGCTGTGTGAGATGAACGCGGAACTTTTTTCGCCCACTCGTATCTTTTCGGCCTATCGGGACTGTCGCAGAAGAAAGCGGGGCACCATGAACGCCCTCGCCTTCGAAAGGGATCAGGCCGACGGTCTGGTCTCCCTGACCCGCGCCGTGCGAACGGGGCGTTATGCGCCCCGTCGCTCGGTCTGTTTCATCGTGTCGCACCCAAAAACGCGCGAGGTCTTTGCCGCCGACTTTTCCGATCGTATCGTTCACCATCTGCTCGTACGGGAACTGGAGCCCTACTGGGAACGGGTCTTTATCGCCGACTCCTACGCCTGCCGGGAAGGGAAGGGGACGCTCGCCGCCGTGGAACGACTCGGCCATTTCATCCGTTCCGTAACCGGTAACGGCGCGAAACGGGCCCATTTTCTGCAACTCGACATCCGCAACTTCTTCATGAGCATAGACAAGAACATCCTTTTTTCTCTGCTCGACCGGGGACTCTTGAAACAGTACGGCATACCGGCGACGCGCCTCTCCTTCGATCACCCGCGCCGCGAGGAGTATGAACAGGTGCGAACGCTCCTCAAAACGCTCCTTTACCATGACCCGACAAAAAACTATGTGAGAAAAGGTGAGACCTCGGAATGGGACGCGATCGCGCCCGAAAAAAGTCTGTTCAACTGTCCGTCGGGTAAAGGACTTCCCATCGGCAACCTCACCAGCCAGTTCTTCGCCAATGTCTATCTCAACGAACTGGATCAATTCGTCAAGCATACCCTCAAAGCGCGCCATTATGTCCGCTATGTGGACGACTTCGTCCTGTTGCACGAGAACCCCGCGCAACTCCGTGAGTGGCGAACGGCCATAGAAAAATTTCTGCGGGAACGACTCCATCTGACCCTCAAAGAACCGGTCACCCTCAAACCGGTCAGTTGCGGCGTGAACTTTCTCGGCTATGTGCAACATATTCACCACCGCCTTGTGCGTCGGCGGGTGGCGGGCAATTTCGAGCAAAAATTGGAGGGGTACCGCATCCGGGAACAGGCATCGCCGCTCACCTATCCCGAACTGCAAAAACTCGGCGCGGTGGTCACCTCCTACCTCGCCCACGGCAGTAAGGCGAACGGGTATCGCCTCCTCACCGGGATATTGGGCAGGCATCAATGGCTGAAGAACTACTACCGCATCGTGAAATGGAAAGCGACCATACGGACCGAACTCAAGAACGAGCACCTGATCGAAACCAATAAAATCTTTAGAGAGGAAACGGCATGAACAAAAACATGATAGCGCTGGCGCTATTGTTGGCGAGTTTGCCGCTGTGGGGCGCCTTCACCGAAACGACGGTATCGGGAAAGGTTATCGTGATTGATACCGTTACGGGACTCCAGTGGACCAAGGAATATGCATCATCGGTGACATGGCAGAACGCCCTTGCGCACTGCGAGAACTTGGACTATGGCGGCCACACCGACTGGCGACTGCCGAACATTGATGAGTTAAAAACGCTGATAAACCGTGGCAGGTACAGCCCGGCATCCGATTTCCCCGATATGCCGTCGGCAACTTTTTGGTCGTCTTCGTCCCATGTGAACTACACCAGCTACGCGTGGTATGTCAGTTTCTACGGCGGCAGTGTGAGCAGCTACGATAAGGACAACAACAACCATGCGCGCTGTGTGAGATGACCGCGTTTTTGAGTTTTTAGTTGAGCGGTGAGCGGTGAGCGGTGTTGAGCACGCTGACGCGCTGTTGAGGGGGGACATGGTCACTTGTTGATGGTCGAGGTTTTTCCTTTCCTTGACTTTGCGCCCGGTCGATGCCAATACTCAATTCTTGATTGCTTCGGAAGATTTCCTTAGTGACGCCGCTGACGGAATTGAAATGGGGAACAAAGATCGGGGAGCAAAGATGGGCAATCCGTTTGATCATGATTTTCTGGCGGTATATCGTCTTATTGAAGAATCTAAAAAGCGGGTCAGTAACTATTCAAACGCCGTTCTTATCGATCTGTATTGGAACATCGGTCGTTACATAAGCGACAAGGCGACCAAGGAAGAATGGGGCAAAGGGGTCGTCAACCAACTTGCGGATTTCCTTCGAGAACGAACTCCCGGTATCGCCGGGTTTTCATCACAAAACCTGTGGCGCATGAAACAGTTTTATGAGACATATCAGGAAGATGAAAAACTCTCAGCGGTGTTGAGAGAGATCGCGTGGTCAAAGCATCTGCACATCATGTCAAAGACGAAAACCGTGGAAGAGAGAACTTTCTATCTCGCGCTTGCCGCGAAAGAGAAATACTCGGTCCGAGAACTTGAACGCCAGATAAACAGCGGCCTTTTTGAGCGAGCCATGCTCTCCGATAAAAAACTCTCAACGGTGTTGAGAGAATTGAGACCGGAGGTGGAGGGGACGCTGAGAGACAGTTATGTGCTTGAATTCCTAGATCTCCCCGAACGATACGAAGAAAAAGACCTGCGAAAAGCCATCGTATCGAATCTCCGATCCTTCATTCTTGAGATCGGCAGAGATTTTACCTTTGTCGGGGAAGAGTATCGGGTGCAGGTCGGGAACCACGATTATTTCTTAGACCTCCTCTTTTTCCATCGCGGGCTTCGTTGCTTGGTCGCGTTCGAGTTGAAGATCGACGAATTCAAGCCCGAATATCTGGGAAAAATGAATTTTTATCTCGAAGCGCTCGACCGGGATGTAAAGAAGGAGCATGAGAATCCAAGTGTCGGCGTCTTGTTGTGTGCCAATAAAGATCGCGATGTGGTCGAATATGCAATGAGCCGGACTCTTTCACCGACAATGATAGCGGAGTATCGGACGAAACTGATCGGAAAACAGGTGCTTGAAAGAAAACTTCACGAACTGCTCTTGCTGTCTGAGAAAAAGTGAATCGTGAGAAGTGACCGGTGAGCCGAATTATTTTCCCGGACACTGTTTGACGACGGCGGGGTTGATACTCCGCAGTCCGTAGGCGCGATCGAAGTGGCGCGAGAACTCCTCGGCGAGTTTCTCGGCGCGGTAGTGGAACGCCTCCTTGTCCTCCCAAGTGTTCTGGGGGTTCAGGATGTTCGGATCGACGCCGGGGCAGGTCACCGGCACCGAGAAGTGGAACAGCGGGTCCTCGCGGTACTCGACCGTCCCGAGTTCTTCCGACAGCGCCGCAGAGACGAGCCGTCGGGTCACGGTGATATCCATCCGCTTCCCTTTGCCGACCGGGCCGCCGCTCCAGCCGGTGTTCACGAGATAGACGCGGACATGGTGCTTTTCCAGTTTTTCGCCGAACAGGTTGATGTAGTCGTTCGGGTTGCGCGGGAAGAACGGTTCGCCGAAGAACCGCGAGAAGGTGGTCTCGGGATCCTTGACGCCCGTCTCGGTGCCGGCGAGTTTTGAGGTGTAGCCCATGAGATACCAGAGCATCGCCTGCTCCTTGTTCAGTTTCGCGACCGGGGGCAGGACGCCGTTCGCGTCGGCGGTGAGGAAGAGTATCGTGGTCGGGTGGCCGCTCGTGGCCGAATCCTTCACATGGGGCAGGAACGAGAGCGGGAACCCGGCGCGGCTGTTCTCGGTGAGCCGCCCGTCGAACAGATCGAAGGTGCCGTCGGGGAACACCATCGTGTTCTCGATGATCGCGCCGTGCTTGAGATGGTGCGCCTGATGGAAGACGGCGTTGTAGATATCGGGCTCCTTTTCCCGGTTGAGGTTGATGAGTTTGGCGTAACAGCCATTCTCGAAATTCGCGATGCCATGCTCGTCCCATCCGTGCTCGTCGTCGCCGAGCAGGGCCCGTTCCGGGTCGGCCGACAGCGTCGTCTTGCCGGTGCCCGACAGGCCGAGCAGGAGCGCGCAGTCGCCTTTCGGCCCTTCGTTGGCCGAGCAGTGGAGCGGCAGGATGTTCGCGTCGGGCAGGTAGTAGTTCATCACGGTGAACATCATCTTCTTGACCGTGCCGAGATAGGCCGATCCGATGACGATGCCGATGCGGTTGTCGAAATCCATCACGATCGCCATGTCGGTCGTTTTGCCGCTCGGCAGTTTGCGTAGGCGGCCGACATATTTGGCCGGATCGAGTTTGTTGTAGGGGACCGCGAGGATGGTGAAGCCCTTATCGGCGAACATGCTCTTGCCTATGTCCTTGGGCATGGGGCGGAACATGTTGTCGGTGAAGAGCGCGACGAGCGACCGGTCGGTGATGGTGCGGCAGGGGAGGGCGTAGGCCGGGTCGGCGCCGAGCGCGCGGTCGGTCACATAGAACGACTGCTTCTTCGACAGGAACTCGATCGCGTCGTCGAGGAGCATCTCGAAGGTCTCGGGGGTGCAGGGGTTGCACGCGGGGCTCGTCCAGTCGATCTTCGTCTCGCTTTCGGGGCGCTTGACGATGAGCGTGTCCTTGGGACTGCGGCCGGTCGATTCGACCGGGGTCCAGGTAGCGAGCGTGCCGGTCACCGTGATGAGCGCCTTGCCGCGCGTCACGGCGTGGAAGATGAGTTCCTCGCGCGACACATTGAATTCGACCTTCTGGTGGGTCTTGAGCAGGTTGTCGATCTTCCCGAAGAATTGCGACGACTTCATGAACGGGCTCCTCTTAGAAGAAAATAATAAGCCATAAGACCGCGCCATCATAGCCGAACGAACAGGCTTTGACAATAATTTTCGGGGACGGTTCCCCGAATGGCGGTTCTTCTTGACTTTGCCGCCGCGCGGTGCCAATACTGCGGGCATGAGGATCGTGGACGGCGAGACCATCATCTCCGCCTTGGCGCGGCTTATCGGCGAACTGGTCACTGCCCCGCCCTCCCTGCGCGATGCGGTGTTCTCGACACCCGACCTTTCGGGTGCCGAACGCGAGGCGGCCGCCATCCTCGACGAGAACCTCCGTATCGCCCGCGCCGAAGGTCGCCCCCTCTGTCAGGACTGCGGCATGGTGCAGGTGTGGGTGAAAAAGGGGAAATTCGCCTCGTTCTCCGGCGCGAGCACGCTCCGTCCGCTCATCGACGAGGCGGTGCGGCGCGCCTATCGCGACGGCGGTCTGCGCTGTTCGATGGTGAAAGATCCGTTCGACCGGAAGAACAGCGGCGACAATACCCCCGCGAGCGTTCACATCGAGGAGATCGACGGCGCCGACCTCGAGTTCACGGTCCTGCTCAAAGGGGGCGGGTCCGAGAATGTAAGCCGTATCGCGATGCTTCCTCCCTCGGCGGGCCGCGCAGGGGTCGCCGATATCGTGCTGACGGTCCTGCGGGATGCCGGCGGGAGCGGCTGTCCGCCCTATCAGGTGGCGGTCGGGATCGGCGGGAGTTTCGACACCGTCGCGACGCTCGCGAAGCGGGCGCTCCTCTTTGATGACGACGACGACCCGGAACTGCGTGACCTCATCCTGCGGCGGGTGCCGGAACTCGGCTACGGTATCGCGGGGTTCCCGGGCGTCCGTCCCGTGACGGCGGTCCGCGTGGCGACGGCACCGACCCATATCGCGATGCTGCCGGTCGCGGTCCTGCTCAACTGTCATGCCTTCCGGCGCGGCGGGGTGTCGCTGTGAGAAAGATACCGGTCACCGATCTTGATGCGCTCCGCTCGGTGAAAGCGGGTGAGTTCGTGGCGCTGGAGGGTGTCCTGCTCGCGATGCGCGACCGGACCTTGGCCCGCCTTTCGGCGATGGCCGAACGCGGGGAGCCGTTGCCGGTGCCGCTTGCCGGTCGCGTCATCTTTTTCGCCGGGCCGACGCCGGGCCTTGCCGAAGGACGGGGCGCGGTCGGGCCGACCACGAGCCGGCGGATGGCCGCCTATCTGCCCTTCCTCTGCGATGCCGGGCCGACGGCTCTCGTCGGCAAGGGACTGTTCGATGAAAAGGACACGGAACGACTGCGTTCTTGCAACATATTGTATTTACAGGCGATAGGAGGTGCCGGCGCCTATTACGGCGCACGAACCGGCGGCGTGGCGACGGTCGCGTTCGAAGAATATGGTCCCGAAGCGCTGTTCGAGTTGACAGTGAGAGATTTTGTTGTAATGATGACGCTCGACGGCTCGGGCGCCGTGCGACGATGACCTTATCAACCAGTGAGGATACCGATGGCTGCCAAGAAGTTTTCGGAAGAGGTTTTCGAGAATCCCAAGTGCACCCTGCGCATCATCCCTGAGCTCTGCAAAGGGTGCGCCATCTGCATCGAATTCTGCCCCGTGAAGGCGCTTTCGCTCGACAGGAAGCGGCTCATCGTGACCGCGAGTGCAATGGAGAAATGCATCGCCTGCGGCATGTGCGAACTGCGCTGTCCCGACTTCGCCATCGTCATCGACAAGAAAGAAAAAGAGAAGCAGTGAGGTGACCCCATGACGACCACCGCCCATACCGAAGAAAAGATCCTGTTCACGCAGGGCAACATCGCCTGCGCCGAAGGGGCGCTGTACGCCGGGTGCAACTTTTTCGGCGGCTATCCGATAACCCCCTCGACCGAGGTGGCGGAGCACATGGCCGAGGAACTGCCCCGACGGAACGGCGCCTTCATCCAGATGGAGGACGAGATCGCGTCGCTCGGCGCCGTCATCGGTGCGGCGCTTGCCGGCGCGAAGGCGATGACCGCGACCTCCGGCCCTGGGTTCTCGCTCATGCAGGAACTCATCGGGTACGCCTGCATCGCCGAGGTGCCGTGCGTCATCGTTAATGTCATGCGCGGCGGACCCTCGACCGGTCTGCCGACCTCGCCGGCCCAGTCGGACCTCCTGCAGGCGAAGTGGGGGACCCACGGCGACCATCCGACCATCGCCCTCGTGCCGAGTTCGGTCGAGGAGATGTTCACCGAGACGGTGCGTGCCTTCAACCTGTCGGAATACTTCCGGACGCCGGTCATCGTGCTCGGTGACGAGATCATCGGTCACATGCGCGAGAAATTCCGCGTGCCGCGGTCCGGGGAGATCGAGGTGATAGACCGCAAGGTGCCCGACGGTGACGGCATCTGTCGCCTGCCGTACCGTGCTGACGGCAAGCACCCCGCCTGCCTGCCCAACTTCGGGACGAGCCGGTTCCATGTCACCGGACTCAACCATGACGAATCAGGGTTCCCGACGATGGACCCGAGCATCGTGCAGGATTCGAACGCCCGCATCCTCGACAAAGTGTACCACCAGCGCGAACTGATCGACAAGGTCGATATGCGCTATTGCGAGGACGCCGAGATACTGTTCGTCTCGGTCGGCTCGGCCGCCCGCGCCGCAGAGGAGGTGGTCGAGGAGTACCGCCGCAAAGGGGTGAAGGCGGGTCTGTTCCGCCCGATCACGCTGTGGCCATTCCCCAAGAAAGAGTTCATCCCCTGCGCCGAGAGGGCGAAGACGATCGTGGTGCCCGAGATGAATCTCGGTCAGTTGCGCACCGTCGTCGAACGGTTCGCGCGCTCCGAGAAGATACTCCCGGTCAACCTCGTGAGCGGCGAGCCGCTCGACCCCGATTTCATCGTCGCCACCATCGAGAAGAGCAAACGGTAAGGAGGACGGCATGTTCGATTACAGCGCCTATCTACGCAACGAGAAACTCCCCCATATCTGGTGCCCCGGCTGCGGCCACGGCATCATACTCAAATCGCTCATCCGGGCCATCGCCAAGACCGGCTGGGACAAGGACGACATCGTCCTCGTGAGTGGCATCGGCTGTGCCTCGCGCCTGCCGGGCTATGTGGACTGCAACACGCTCCACACCGCCCACGGCCGCGCGCTCGCCTTCGCGACCGGCGTCAAACTGGCCAAGCCGAAGTTCCATGTCATCGTCGTGTCGGGCGACGGCGACGCGCTCGCCATCGGCGGCAACCATTTCATCCACGCGTGCCGTCGTAACATCGACATCTCGCTCATCATCTTCAACAACGGCATCTATGGCATGACCGGCGGACAGTATTCGCCGACCACCCCGCAGGGCGACAAGGCGGCGACCGCGCCGCACGGCCATATCGAGCCCGATTTCGATGTGGCGGCGCTCGCGAAGGGGGCCGGTGCCACCTTCGTCGCGCGCGGCACCTCGTACCATGTGCCGCAACTCGACGATTACATCTATCAGGCCTTCATGCATAAGGGCTTTTCGGTGGTCGAGGTCGTCGAGGCCTGTTACACCACCCACGGCCGCAAACAGAAAACGAAATACAAGAGCAACCTCGACATGATGAAGTGGCAGAAGGACCGCGCGGTGCCGCTCGCCAAGTCGCGCGAGATGAAACCGGAAGAACTCGCCGGGAAGTTCGTCACCGGCATACTTCATGAGGTGGAGCGGCCCGAATACGCCGACCGGTACGCCGGACTCGTCACATCGCTCAAGGGAGGCGACAAATGAAATACGAGATCCGTTTCTCCGGCAGCGGCGGGCAGGGGGTCATCACGGCGTCGGTGATACTCGGCGCGGCGGCGGCGCTCCACGACGGCAAGAATGTCATCCAGTCGCAGTCCTACGGCCCCGAGGCCCGCGGCGGCGCGACCAAGGCCGATGTCATCATCAGCGACGCCAAGATACGCTACCCCAAGGCGCGCCATATCGACTATCTCGTGAGTCTCACGCAGAAGGCGGCGGTGAAGTTCATCAAGACGCTCAAGAAGGGCGGCGTCGTCATCATCGACAGCGATTTCGTCGATCTGCCCGATTCGCCCGACCACCGGATATATCGTCTGCCGATGACCTCGAGTTCCATCGCCAAGTTCAACCGCACCACCACGCTCAATGTCATCGCGCTCGGCGCCTTCGCCGAGGTCGCGGGGCTCGTGAGCGCCGACGCGGTGAAGAAGGCGGTGCTCGATAATTCGCCCGCGGGTTTCGAGGAGATGAATATCGCCTCGCTCGATATGGGCCGCGAACTCGCGCGCGCGGCGAAGAAAAACTGACGCAGATCATCCCGTGCCGCTCCTTCTCCTTTTCATCATCATATTTTCAGGTTGCGTGGAATACGCCGGTCCCCCGACCGATGCCGGAGAGACGGCCGACGCCGTCGTCGATGACGGTTTGACGCCCGATGATGCGAACTGCGATCTGGGACTTGCGTCACCCGCCGTGCCGGCGCTTCCCGCGCCGGTCGACTGGGGTGTCTGCCCCGACGGGTGGGACGATGCAGCCGACGGCGGACACCGATACTGCCTGCCCCGCGTCGCCGCCGATTGCCCCGCCGGTACGATGCCGGTCATAGGCGAGAGCGACTGTGTCGCGATATGCGACGACGGCGAACCGCCGGAGGGATCGGTCGTCGTCGATGTCGCGGCGGACGACGACCTGCAGGTGGCGCTTGACACGGCCCCCGACGGCGCCGTCATACGCCTTGCGGCGGGTGACTATGCGCCGGTGATCCTGACCGGTCGCGATCTGGCTCTTGTCGGCGCCTGCCCTGGTGAGGCGGCGCTGGGCGGGATATCCATGGACGGTGGCATGGTCACGCTGCGGGGCGTCGCGGTGCGCGACGCTGCGGGGTGGGCCGTTTCGGTCACCGGGAACGGGCATCTTACGGCGGAACGCATTCACATCATCGGCGGCGGTGCGGAGGCGACGGGCGGACTCTTTTTCGACGATACGGCAGAGGTCTCGTTCACCGATTGTTCGATCGAAGGGGCGTTGCATGCCGGCATCCGCGGTTCGGGGGAACTCGATGCGACACGGCTCCTTGTGCGCGGGGTCGTTTCGGACGCGACGGTCGATCGCGGCAAGGGGATGGAATTCAATGACGGCGCGCGAGTGGCGTTGACCGAAGCGCTGGTGGATGACTGCACCTACGGCGGCATCAGCGTTTCGGGGGATGACGGCGGCGCGGGCGCGGCGTTGTCGGCCGACCTGCTGGTGGTGCGCGGCACCCGCTCGTCGCCCCACACCGGCAAGTGGGGGTACGGCATCGCGGCTATCGATCAGTTCAAACTGGATCTCGCCTGGACGCTCGTCGTCGAAAATCGCGCCTTCGGGATCGCGACGATGGGCGTTGAGGAGAAGCAGATCGGTACGGCGGAACTCGCTGATGTCCTGATACTCGATACGCGAGCGGCGAATGACGGCGGCCTCTATCCGCCGCGGGGTCTCGACATCGATAACGGCGTCACGGCGGCGATCGAACGGGTGGCGGTCCTTCGATCGGAGAATGTCGGGGTGATGCTGATGGGGCCGCTCTCGGCGGCGGTCCCGCTCACGGTGACGGCCCGTGATCTTACCGTCCGCGATACGGTCGAGGATCCGACCGGCCTCATCGACGGGCAGGGGATCGTTCTGCTCAATGAGACCGATGTCACACTTGAGCGGGCGCTCATTGAGAATAACCGCGCATTCGGCCTGCTCGTATCGGTGTACGAAGAGGGCGACTATACCACGCATCTGACGGCGACCGATCTCACGGTGCGCGGCACTCGATCACAGGCGCTCGACGAGGGCGCCGGTATCGGCGTCGGCATCTATCGCCATGCCGAAGTGACGCTCGAACGGGCGCTCATCGAGGATAACCGGACCGCCGGGCTGCTCCTGTACGGTGCCGAGTCGGGCGCCTGCGATGCGATGCTGACGGCGAAAGACCTGACGGTGCGGGAGACGACCGGTCAGGCGGCCGACGGCGAGCACGGCGTCGGCGTCGCGGTGCAGTACGGCGCGCGGGCGATGTTCGAACGGGCGCTGATGGAAGAGAACCGGATGTACGGGGTCATGGTCTTCGGGGAAGGCGCCGGTCCGGAGCCGATGCTCGATCTGCGGGAGAGCACGGTCCGGCGGACCGTGCCGCGTGACTGCCTCGATAGTCCGGCGGGGTGCTCCTTCGCCCCCGGCGTGCCGATAGCGCACGGGTTGGGAGTGTACGAAGGGGCGACGGCGGCGGTCGGACGGGTGCTTCTGGAAGGTAACGCCCATGGCCTCGATGTGTCGGCCGGTTCGGTCTCGGCGGGTGACTGCGGCGGAGGGGTCTGTGTCGCCTTCGTCGGGAACGATACGGCGGCGAACGGGTGGAATCTGCCGCCGGGATACGATATGGCCGCGTCGCTCGGGACGGTGTGTGCCGAGGCGAACGACACGCTCTATGCGGGGAATACGGCGCCGGTGCCGGGGGCGGTCAGCCCTTGAAGGGTCAGCGGGCGTTCTGGGCCCGCAGACTGTTGACCTTGTCGATGAACAGTTGGATGTCGTCGTCGCTGATGGTGACCGAGCCGGTGACCTTGATCCGCTCGATCTCCTCGGCGAGTACCCGGTGGGTGCGGCGGAAGGCGCGCTGAAGTTCGACCGGCATGATGATGTCGGGGAACTGGTGCTCGAAGAACTCCATGATCTCGAAGAATATGTCGAGTTCGAGCGCGACCTTTGGCGGCAGGAGCGGCTGGGTGACCTCCGAGACGAACGGCCGTATCGAGCCGGCGAGGAACAGGTGCCGATGCAGGGTGTCGGGATCCTCCGCCTCGGCCGCGACCATCGCCTCGCTCAGGATGCGGTCGGCTATCGACAGGTCGCGCAGGACGGCGTTGTTCTTGCGCTCGTCGATGGGGGAGGTGATGAAGACCGCGCAGAGGTCGCCGAGCCACTTGTCGGCGTCGAGTTGCATATCGGCGGGCACATAGGAAAGTTCGTTCAGGATGGCCATGAACCGCTCGGCGATGAGCGAGCCGGTGACCGTTTCGCGCAGTTCCACGATCATGTCACGGAGCGAATAGGCGTCCGATCCGAGGAACTCGACCGGCTGGTCGAGCGCCGCGCGTACGAGCGCCATGAGTTTCCCGTGATATTCCTGACGGTCCTCGCGCACCATCACCGGGGCTACCTCGCGATACCAGAGCAACAGGTCCATGATGCCGACGAGCCGCTTGTCGAAGCGACCGGCCAGATGGCGGGTGATGAGCAGACGGTAGTCGCGGCGGGCGAGAAGCGCGGGGTTGAGGGTCCGTTCGCACAGCGGGTACAGCAGGCGCATATCCTCGATGAGCGATACGAACAGGAACCGCGGTACGAAGTGGGCGACATTCTTGTCCACGAGGTTTATCGTGTGGGTCACGATGTGGTGGAACACCTTGAGTTCGTGTTTGAGATACCCGAACTCGTCGTCGGTCACCTTCTGCAGTATCGTGCTGAGTTCGCGGTTGATGGTGCCGAACAGCGGCCGGAGCACCGTCTGGGTCGGTTCGCCCACCGTTTCCTTGGGATTCTTCAGCAGGCGCATCGTGAGGTCTATCGTGTAGTCGAGCGTGGTCCAGAAGTCGTAGCGGATGGTGTGGAGCGCCGATATCTCGGCCTTCTGCCGGTGGATGTAGGGGAGCAGTGCGGTGCGGTCGGGTGATTTGAACGAGGAGAGGGCGACGAAGGAGCGGTAGTATTCCTTCAAAATAGCGGCTCCTGCAGTTTGGGGTCCGGCTCGAGCCCGAACTTCTTGAAGGCGCGCGAGGTCGCGACCCGGCCGCGCGGGGTGCGGGCGATGTAGCCCATCTTCATGAGGTAGGGCTCGTACACCTCCTCGATGGTCCGTTTCTCTTCGCTGACCGACGCGGCGATCGCCTCGATGCCGACCGGGCCGCCGCGGAACAGGTCGATGATGGTCATGAGTATCGTGCGGTCCATCTGGTCGAGTCCTTCCTCGTCTATCTCCATGCGGGCAAGGGCGTGCTTGGCGATGGCGGTGTCGATGACGCCGGTGCCCTCGATCTCGGCGAAATCGCGGACGCGGCGCAGGATGCGGTTGGCGATACGCGGTGTGCCGCGACTGCGGCGGGCGATCTCCGAAGCGCCGTCCCTTTCGATGGGTATGCCGAGTATCGCGGCGCTCCGTTCGACGATGATGCGCAGCTCGTCATCGGAATAGTAATCCATGCGGAAGGTTATCTGGAACCGGTCGCGGAGCGGCGAGGAGAGCGACCCGGTCTTAGTGGTCGCGCCGATGAGCGTGAAGGGCTGGAGCGAGAGCGGCATGGAGCGGGCGTGCGGGCCTTCGCCGATGACGATGTCGAAACGGAAATCCTCCATCGCGGCGTAGAGGCTCTCCTCGACCGCGGCGTTGAGCCGGTGGATCTCGTCGATGAAGAGTATGTCGCGCTCGCCGAGACTCGTGAGCAGTCCCGCGAGGTCGCCTTTCTTCTCGAGCGCGGGGCCGCTCGTCACGGTGATGCGCACCCCCAGTTCGTTGGCCATGATGAGCGACAGCGTCGTCTTGCCGAGCCCGGGAGGGCCGGCGAGCAGCATGTGGTCGAGCGCGCGGTTACCTTTGAGCGCCGCCTGCAGGTAGACCACGATATTGTCCACCACATTCTTCTGGCCGACATACTGGTCGAGCCGCTGGGGGCGCAGCCGTTTCTCGACCGCCGCGTCCTCCGGCACGAACTGCGTCTCGACGATCCGTTCGTCGCTCATCGCTTCGGTTGCTCCCTGATGATGCCGAGCGCCTCGCGCACGATCTCCTCGGCCCGTTTCGTCGTCTTGCCCGTTATCTTGGCGAGCGCCGCCTTGACCGTCGAAGGATGGTAGCCGAGCGCGATGAGCCCCATCTCGGCCTCGCGCGCCTGCCGGTCGGCCGTATCGGGACCGGTGGCGGGCGTCACATCGGCCGACAGGGCGATCTTGTGCACCTTGTCGCGCATGTCGATGAGTATCTTCTCGGCGGTCTTCTTGCCGATGCCCGATATGGCGCTGAAGAAGGCGGCGTTCCCGGCCATGATGGCGCCGATGATCTGCGGGACGGTGCCGCTGCTGAGGATGGAGAGCCCGATGCGCGGCCCCACCTTGTCGACATCGGTCAGCATGAGGAACAGTTTCTTCTCGTCCGGCGACGAGAAGCCATAGAGCGTGATGGCGTCCTCTCGGACCGAGGTGAAGACATGGAAGGTCGCCGGCGCGCCGATCGTCAGCGCCGCGAGCGCGGTGCCGGTGGCGAATATCTCGTATCCGACCCCGCCGGAGGTCAGCACGACGCACGAACGGTCGTCCACGAACTGCACGGTGCCCTGTACCAGTCCGATCATATGCTCACCTCAGCGTAAAGGCGTGGGTAAGGGCGTTGGCGAGCGCGTCGGAGGCGTCCTCCTGCGCTATCTCGCGGAGCCCGAGTATGACGCGCACCATCTCCTGTATCTGGAACTTCTCGGCCCGGCCGTTGCCGGTGACCGCCTGCTTGACATGGCTCGCGGTGTACTGGGCGACCGGCACGCCGCGCAGGAAGGCGGCCGCGATCACCGCGCCGCGCACATGGCCGAGTTTGAGCGCCGACTGGGCGTTCTTGGCCATGAAGATGTCCTCGAGGCTGAGGTGGTGGGGCGCAAAGGCGTCGATGGTGTCGAGCACGCCCTTGAATATGAAGGCGACGCGGTCCTTGAAATCCATGCCGGCGGGAGGCATGATGAGCCCGTTGTCCACATGGATCATGCGCTGGCCCTCCTTGCGGATGACGCCCCATCCGGTCTTGATGCTTCCGGGATCGATGCCGAGTATGAGGATACCGGGACCGGCGGACACGGGAACTTATTCCTTCGGCATATCGGCGGGGTCGATGTCCGAATTGTCGTACACATTGGAGACATCGTCGTTGTCCTCGAGCGCCTCGATGAGTTTCATCACCTGTTCGGCGACCCGCCCCTCGACCTTGATGGTGTTCTGCGGCACCCGTGAAAGCAGGCTCTCCTCGATGGCGAGTCCCGCCTTCTGTATCGAATCGTTGACCGCGTAGAGGTCGGCCGGTTTGGTGAGCACCTGCCAGAAATCGCCCGAGTCCACCACATCCTCGGCGCCGGCGTCGAGCGCGATCTCCATCAGTTTCTCCTCGGTGACGAGTTCCTTCTTGATGGTTATCTGGCCTTTTTTCTCGAACATCCAGCCGACGCACCCCGCCTCGCCCATGTTGCCGCCCGCCTTCGAAAAGACGCGGCGGATCTCGGAGACCGAACGGTTCTTGTTGTCGGTGGTGACATCGACCATGATGGCGACGCCGCCGGGGCCGTACCCT
>JAKLFG010000058.1 GCA_022711315.1 bacterium
CACGGCACCGGCATCTATGAGAACGACACCTTCCAGCAGACCTGGAACGGCGCCACGCAGGAATGGGAACCGGCCGACGAGGCCTGCACATGGGTGTGCGACGATAACTACAACGATGACGACGAGAACGGTACCTGCGTCGCCGACACACGGCGGGTGGACTGCGCCAACATCCCGGAGAACGCCTACGGTGTCGACCCGAATGCCGATGGCAAGTTCGAACAGACATGGAACGGCGAGGATTGGGAACCGACCACCACCGACATCTGTGTATGGGACTGCGTCGAACACTATGAAAAGGTCGATAGCGCCTGTGCGTTGCGCCCTGTCGTCTATGTCAGGTGGGATGCGACCGACGGCGAGAACACCGGCTATTCGTGGGCCGATGCCTTCACCGATCTGTCGGAGGCGATAAACTACGCCATCTGGGGACAGGAGATATGGATCGCGGCGGGGACCTATCATCCCTCTCTCTGTCCGAACTTGGAGACCTGTACCGACAGAGAACGGCATTTCACCGTGCGGCGCGGCATGCCCATCTACGGCGGGTTCGACGGCACCGAAACGGCGCGCGATGAACGCGACTGGGCGGCCAACCCGACCATCCTTTCGGGCGATTTCAACGGCGACGATTCATGGAACGCCGGGACACGCACATGGGAGAATAATTCCGAGAACGCCATCCATGTCTTCTACCACGATTATACCATCGCCCCGCATCTGGACGAGATGGCGATACTCGATGGCGTCATCATCACCGGCGGCAACGCCGATTCCACCGAATGGCCGCACGAGCAGGGTGGAGGCATGATCAACTGGTACAACAATTCTCCCATCATCGTGAATACCACCTTCTACGGCAACAGCGCCACGAACGGTGGCGGAGGTATGTTCAATCAAGAGAATTCGAGTCCTGCCGTGACCGACTGTATCTTTGAACGCAATGTCGCTTTGAAAGGATCCGGCATGACCAATAGCGAGAGCAGCAATCCTATCGTGACCGGAACCCTTTTTACCGACAATGGGCTCTTGGTCACTAACGAAGAAGGAAACGGCGGCGCCATGGCGAATGACAGCAACGCCCAGCCCCTTGTTGTCGATTGTGTTTTTGATGGGAACATCGCCAGCGCAGGCGGCGCGATCATTAATTCAGCCGCAATACCTGTGATCGACAACTGTCTTTTCACCGGGAATCAGGCAAAGGGCGGCGGTGCGATCGCGAATAAAAGTGGAGCACAGACGGTCATCCAAGATTCTGTCTTTTACAACAATACCGCCCAACAAGGTGGCGCGATAAATGACAAAGAAAGCGATCTTACGGTCATCTCCTGCACATTCGAGGGCAATACCGCCTCCGGATACGCGGCAGCCGTGTTAAACAATTTGAGCGCCGTAACGATCACGAATTCCGTTTTCAGCAACAATACCGCCGCTCAATTCGCGGGCGCCATCTTGAGTATGTATTCCGACCCGATCATCACGAACTGCACCATCAGCGGTAACCATGCCGGCGCCTACGGCGGCGGCATCGGGAACGGTGAATCCGACACCGTGTTAAGGAACTCCATCGTGTGGGGCAATACGGCGGGTGTTGCCGGCGCCAATGTCTTCAATGTCCCGGAAGGCAATGCCTTCGGTCCCTATTTCGCGACGAGCAACCCGACCTATGCCTACAGCGATATAGAAGGGTCTGGCGGCAGTGGTGCATGGGTCGCCGCGTTCGGCGCCGACGGCGGCGGCAACATCGACGCCGATCCGCTGTTCGTCGGCTCGGGCGATGATCCGTTCGACCTGCAGGCCGGTTCGCCGTGCATCAACACCGGAGACAACACCCTCATCCCCGTAGGCATCACTACCGATATCCTCGGCGATCTGCGGATACAGCCGGAGACCACCGGCGTGGTGGATATGGGTGCGTATGAACAGTAGGGGCGTGAGCGGTGAGGCGATAGTTGAAAACTCACCCCTGCCCCTCTCTTGCCAAGAGAGGGGTGCCCGGGAGGGCGGGGTGAGTTGTGGTTTTGTGAGGTGAGGGTTTTGCGTGATGGAGTTCCCGGTGATTGATGTCGAGCCGATAGAACCGCTACTGAAAAAGGAGCGACGGATACTGGCCGCCTACCTTCTGGGGAGCGCCGCGAAGGGAACTCTGCGCCCCGACAGCGACATCGACATCGCCCTGATGTTCGTGCCGGGAAAGATCATGTCGGGCGTCGAGCGGGGCGAACTGGCCGCCGAACTGTCGCTTCTCCTGCATCGCGAGGTCGATCTGGGCGTCATCTCTTCCCGTAATCTGGTCTATGCCCGCGAGTCGATCCTGACCGGGCGGCGCATATTCTCGCGCAACGATACCGTCGCCGATCTCTATGCGGCGACCCTGCTGGGACTCTACGCGCAATTCCACTACGAACGACGGGGGATCCTCCATGGCTATCTTGCCCGATGATGTGATGCTCAACAAGGCCGCCGTTATCGAACGGGCGCTTCGCCGCATGCGGGAAGAGTACGCGTTCGACCCGGAACTGAAGAGTTTTACCCACATCGACGCCATGACGCTCAACATCGAACGGGCGGCGCAGGCGGCCATCGATCTGGCCATGCACCTCGTTTCGCGCGACCGGCTGGGTGCGCCTCAGACGAGCGGAGACGCCTTCCGACTGCTCGCCACGGCCGGCGTCATATCGCAGGAAACGCTTCGCGCGATGACCGCGATGATCGCCTTCCGCAACATCGCGGTGCACGAGTATCAGGAAATGGATATGGCGGTCCTGCGGAGCATCGCCGGGGATCGGTGGCGGTCGCTCGTCGATTACTGCACCGAATTGGGCATGAGGATCGTCGTGAACGGTGAGGCGTGAGGCGTGAGAAGAAGTACCGATGTGTAGGGGCGGAGATTCATCACGCCCTGTTGACAGTTGAAGAGCAACATCCTTCCCCTTACTTGTCAAGGGAAGGGAGTTAGAGGGATGGGTTTTGATAGTTTGGGTACCGTAACTATTTTTTCGGAGGTCGGCCATGTGGCTTGTCAAGAACTCTTTGACCTTTGTTTCCCTGCTTGCGCTCGTTTTTGTTGCCGCCTGTGACGGCACGAAGACGACCCCCGGCACCGATGCGCTCACCGACGCCATCGCGGCCGACGACGATCTCATCACCGATGATCTCATCCCCGACGAAGAGGAGCCGGATGAGGCCGACATCGACACGAAGCCCGACCCCGACAAGGTGGATACGGACAAGGTGGATGTCGATGCGAAGGACGAGGATGTGACCGACGACGACATCGTGACCGGTCCCTGCTCTCCGAACCCGTGCGCGGAAATGGACGGCAGTGACGGCGAATGCACGGTGGATGACGAGACCTATATCTGCGGCTGTCTCATGAATTACACCTGGGACGCCGAAGAAAAAGGGTGCGTAGCCAATGTGCGGCGCACCGACTGCGCGAACATCCCCGGCAACGCGCACGGTACCGGTGACAACGCCGACGGCAAGTTCGAACAGACATGGGATGGCGAGAATTGGCTTCCCGGTTCGGTCGTCTGCACTTGGGAGTGCGACACGAACTACTCGCTTAACGAAGAGGAGACCGGCTGTCTCGCCGATACGCAACGGACCGATTGCACGAATATCCCCGCGAACGCGCACGGCGTGCTCGATAATGCCGACGGAAAGTTCCAGCAGGTCTGGAACGGCGAGAATGAAAGTTGGGAGCCCGCCTCTTTTACCTGCACTTGGGCTTGCGATGACAACTATACGAAGAACGGCGAGGTCTGCGATCCGTATACAAGGCGGTCCACCTGCACCAATAGTCTTCCCGATAACGCTCACTGGGTCGCTCCGAACGCCGACGGTAAATTCGTGCAGACATGGAACGGCGCGACGGACGAGTGGGAGCCGGAGACCTTCTCCGACTGTGCGTGGGAGTGCGACGAGAACTACAATGACGATGATGAGAACGGCACCTGTGTCGCCGATACGCGGCGGACCGATTGCGTAAGCGCGAAACCGGCTCACTCTCACTACAGTGGCGACAATGACGACGACAAGTTCGAGCAGACATGGGATGCCGGGATCAACGACTGGGCGCCGGCGTTCTTCACCTGCGAATGGACCTGTGACGAGAATTACACCCTTGACACGATGGGGCCTACCTGTGACCCCGATGTCCGCCCCACGACCTGCACCAATTCCCTGCCGGATAACGCCTATTGGATCGATCCGAACGAGAACGGTACTTTCGATCAAATATGGGATGGCGATCTCAACGAGTGGCTGCCGGCGACCTTCGACTGTGCGTGGGAGTGCAATGAACATTACACCAAGGAAGGCCTTGTCTGCGATCCCAAAACACGGCGGACCGATTGCGTGAGCGCGAAACCGGATCACTCCTACTACAGCGGCGACAATGGCGACGGCAAGTTCGAGCAGGTATGGGATGGCGGGATCGAGGATTGGACCCCGGCGCCCGAAACGGTTACCTGCGAGTGGGAATGCGACAAGGGCTACCCGATCAATGAGGCCGAGGACGACTGCATATTCCAGCCGGTCATCTATGTGAACCACGCCGCGACCGGCGGCGAGAACGACGGCACCTCGTGGGCCGATGCGTTCATCGATCTTTCCGACGCACTCGATATGATCGTTACCGGACAGGAGATATGGGTCGCGAAGGGTACTTACAAGCCGAGCCGGTGTCCCTACGCCGAGACCTGCGATGACAAGGAAAAGACCTTCCTGCTATTCAGCGATATGGGGGTCGCTTTCGTTCTGTACGGCGGTTTCGACGGCACCGAGACGACGCGTGCCGAGCGCGACTGGGCGGTCAACGAGACCATTCTGTCGGGTGACATCATCGGTGACGATGCGTGGGACGATATCAATCATGAGTGGACCGATCGGGACGACAATGTGTACCGCGTTCTCGTCTTCGATCCGGTGTACCCCGACAACACCCTGTTGTTGGATGGGTTCACCGTCTCCGGCGGTCATGCGGTCGCGGCGGACTTCAACCTGCAGCGCGGCGGCGGCCTTTCCTCGACCAACCACGCCATCACGATCCACAACTGCTATTTCACCGGCAATACCTCGTTGAATAGCGGCGGCGCGATATTCGCTCTTGACGGAACTCTGACGGTGGAGGATTCTTACTTCTACCGCAACACGGTGGGTAGCGTCGCTTCCGGATCCGGCGGCGCGGTCAGTTCTCTGGGAAGTCCGCTTACCGTTACCACCTCGACCTTTGAAGAAAACTATGCCGGCGACGCCGGCGGCGCGATCAATCATGGCGCCGGCGATGTAACGATCGCCGGATCTTCCTTCATCAACAATCAGGCTGACGGATACTCCGCCGCCCTTTCCATCGGAAATGCGGCTTCGGTGACGATCACCGATTCCGATTTTATTGGAAATATCGGGGGCTTCGGTGGCGCGATCGGCATAAACACGACAACCTCCGTCACCATTGATTCCTGTTATTTCGAAGAGAACGAGGCGACCGACAGCAGCGGCAGCGGTGGCGCCATGAATGTGGGCGCCGATAATCTTGAGATATCCGACTCGCAATTCATCAGCAACAGCGCTGAGCGTGGAGCCGCCATAAGTCTTTGGACGGTGACCGAGGCAACGATGAGCTCCGTCACCTTCACGACGAACGACGGCGGTGCAATCTACGCGAACGAAAGCGCACTGACGATCGACGGTGCTACTTTCACCGGCAACACCGGCACTAGATCCTCCGCGATCGATATCGCCAACGCTTCTTCCCTTTCGATGACCGATTCCCTCTTCCAATCGAACAATGCGGGGAAACTCATGGCGATCGAGGATTCCCTGTCGTTCTCCCTGAACAGATGCTCCTTCCTTGCCAATAACGGCATGATATCCAGTAACGGGAGCACTCCCATGGAGGTCATCGCCTGCGAGTTCGTCGGGAATCACGCCGATGCCGGAGGCGCTATCAATGCCGGAGGAAGCCCCATCGTCATAAGGGCCTGTCGATTCAAGGACAACGCCGCCGATCTTCCGCCCATTCACGGCAACGAGATCTTTGCCGGTTGGGGTGGCGCTCTGGCGATGATGGGCGGAAGCCAGTTGATCGTCAACTCGATATTCGAAGGGAACACCGCCAACGGTCTCGGTGGTGCCGCGGTATTTATCATGACCGCGCCCCAGATCGTCAACTGCACCTTCAACGGCAATACGGATGACACTGGCGACGGCATCGCTTTTATTGCGGCGAACGGCACCATTGATAACACCATTGTTTGGGACGACATCGCGGAGTATCAGGAAATAACGGTCGGCGAAGATGTTTATAATGTGGGACCGAGCAACCCGACCTTCAGTTACAGCGATGTCAAGGACAGCGGCGGCAGTGGCAACGACTGCGGTCCCGGCGGCGACGAGTACTGCTGGGTCCTGCCGTTCGGCACCGATGGCGGTGGCAACATAGACGCCGACCCGCTGTTCGTCGGTTCGGGCGCCGATCCGCTCTATCTGCAGGCCGGATCGCCGTGCGTTGACACCGGCAGTAACGCGCTGGTGCCGGAAGGTGTCTTGTACGACATACTCGGAACCGGCAATGACCGCATCCAGAACGACATCGTCGATATGGGTGCGTATGAACAGTGAATCGTGAGATGTGAGACGTGAGACGATAGTTGATAACTCACCCCTGCCCCTCTCTTGCGACTGCAGGCCGTCTTGGACGAGACTGTGGCACAGTGTCGTCAGGCCGAAAGCCGGAGCATTCATGCGAGGAAGGGGTGCCGGGAGGGCGGGGTGAGTTGAGGTTTGTCGGGGCGCGATTTGTCGCGCCCCCTTTTGTCCTTTGACAAACGCCCTTGTCGCGGTTATGATGACCGTGTTGGGAATGAAGGTAGAAAGGAGAGGGCTTTCCCGAATGGATCGAGGCGAACTTTCCGCACTGCTTGAACCGGTGCTTTGGGATGCCGGTTTAGGCATTGACGATGCGATCGCGCTTATCGAGAGAACGGAAAAAGAGAAACGGGGCGTCACCGCCGAAGACCTTTACCGCAAACTGCTGATGTCCTACAACTGGTATCGTCTCGTGGAGGTCTTGGGCATGGAATATCTGCAACGCCATGTTCTCCGCGAATCGGTCATAGAGCGACTTTTCCCCGAAAGCATGAAGAAACGGTATCTCTATGTCAGAACGATCCTTCTATCTGAGTAAACTCTATCCGTTGCAGGATGAGTTCCTGCGCCTTGTGGAGCGGTGCGACACCTCTTTTTACCTGACCGGCGGCACGGCGCTCGGCAGGCAGTACCTGCGCCACCGTTTTTCCGACGATCTCGATTTTTTTCTCAACGGTGCCGAAGACTTCAAAGAGCAGGTTGATCGGATATTTGAGCGAGTTCGTCGAGAAACGACTTGGGATTGCACGGTCGGGGTGACCGCCGACTCGTTCCTTCGTTCCTTCGTGCGGAACGGCGACACGACACTGAAGGTGGAGTTCGTCAATGATGTGCCATACCATGTCGGCGAATTCCTGAAAAGCCCGCTTTTCAGCAAGATCGACGGGTGGAAGAATATACTCTCGAACAAAATATCGGCGCTCTCCCGCAGGTCGGCCAAGGATATCGTCGATATCCTCTTTTTGGCGCGCGCCTATCCCTTTTCCTGGCAGGAGACGATCGCCGACGCAAAGAAAAAGGATATGTGGGTCGATGAGATCTCCGTTTCCGAACACCTTGCATCCTTCGATATGGCGCAGAGCGAGAGCATCAAATGGATCGATCCGGTGGATGTCGTCGAATTGGCGCAACACCGCGATCGCATAGCCCGCGACATAGTTCGGCGGGTCGACAACAAGATCAGCGTGAGAAGTGAGCAGTGAGTCGATAGTTGAAAACTCACCCCTGCCCCTCTCTTGCGACTGCAGGCCGTCCTGGACGAGACTGTGGCACAGTGTCGTCAGGCCGAAAGCCAGAGCATTCATGCGAGGAAGGGGAGGTGGAACGGCGGGGTGAGTTGCGATTTTGTCGGGGCGCGGGGTGCCGCGCCCCTTTTTTCGTGGAGGTATCCCCATGCATGTTCTCAGACATCCTTCGATGGGCATTCTTTTGCTCTCTTTCCTGTTCCTCGCCGCCTGTGACGGCACGAAGACCACCAAGAACGACGCCGACCAGTTGCCGACCGACGATCTCGCGGCCGACGGCGACCTCTTGACCGACGATCTCATCCCCGACGAGGAGGAGCCGGACGAGGCGGACATCGACGCGAAGACCGACGCCAAGCCGGACGGTGATAAACTCGACGGCGATATGCCCGACACCGACACGGCCGATGTCGAACCAGACATAGATGAGCCGCTGACCGACGAGGTGGTCACCGACGATGTCGTGACCGATGATATCCTGGTAGACGATGTCGTGACCGACGATATCCTGACCGACGAAGATACGGTCCCGGTGACCCGGCGCACCCTCTGTACGAACATCCCCGCCAACGCCCACGGTATCGGCGCGAACGCCGACGGCAAGTTCGAACAGACGCAGAACGGCGACTCATGGGAGCCGGAGACCTTCGATTGCGCGTGGGTCTGCAACAAAAGTTATGTGCTGAACGACGGCGGCGACGGCTGTTTCTTCCTCGCGACCATCTATGTGGACCTGACCGCGGCCGGCGCGAACAACGGATCGTCGTGGGAGAACGCCTTCACCGACCTTTCGGACGCGATAGAGGAGGCGCTCGACAACAGCCAGCAGGAGATATGGGTCGCGCAGGGGACCTACACGCCGGCCGTCTGTTTCACCTCGCCGCAGGAGACCTGCCCCCTGTTCCCGCGAAAACGGACCTTTACGCTGAAACCCGGTGTCGGCATCTACGGCGGGTTCCTCGGAACCGAGACCCTGCGTGACGACCGCGACTGGGCGGCGAACGAAACGATACTTTCGGGCGATCTCGACGGCGACGACGAGTGGGACGATATCAACGGGGAGTGGCTGAACCGCGAAGAGAACGCCTACCATGTCATACAGGTCATCTGGGATGACCAGCATCAGGCCGACGCGGTGCTCGACGGCTTCACGGTGACCGGCGGGGTCGCGATCGACGAGGATGTCGAGGGCATCGAGAACAAGGGTGGCGGTCTGCTCGCCGGTGACAACGAGGATTCGGCCGACTTCACGGTACGCAACTGCCGGTTCTTCGCCAACACCACCGCAGGCGGCGGCGGCGCTATCGCCGTGCTGGCGATGGCCCCGACCATCGAGAACTGCACTTTCCTCGACAACAGCGCCGTTACCGGCGGCGCGGTTGCGCTACTTAACGAGAGTCCCGCGACGGTGACCGACTGCCGGTTCGAGAACAACTTCACGACCGGGACGACCGATTCATCGGGCGGCGCCATCGCCGCGCTTAACGGCAGCGCGCTGACGATCGTCGGGAGCGATCTCATCGGGAACCGGTCGGTAAAGGTCGCCGCCATCGATGCCGGCGGCCCCTCGCTGACCATCGAAGACTGCTATTTCCACGGGAACGAGGGGGCGGCAGGCGACGAGGCGAACGGCATCGTGACGATGCAGGCGGGTGGGGCGATCGCGGTATTCGACAGTGTCTTCGAAGAGAACGCGCCGGTGGTCATAGAGGTCCGGGACGCGACGCTGACGGTGGCTGGATCTGTGGCCGGATCTGTTTTTACCGCGAACGAAGGGCCTTCCATATCCACCAACGGCGGCTCGGCAACGATAACGGACACCACCTTCGAGAACAACGCGGCGGTGAACGGCGGCGCCATAGAGAACTCGGGAAGCGAGATGACCATCGTGCGATGCCGGTTCATCGGCAACCACGCCGACCTGCCGGGGAGCGGCTTCGCGGGCATCGGCGGCGCCATCTTCGCTACGGCGGCGGGCACCATGACCGTTCTTAACACCGTTTTCGACGGCAACAGTGCGGCGCTGTGGGGTGGCGCGGTGGCGCTCATCATGTCATCGCCGACCTTCCTCAATTGCACCTTCGACGGCAACACCGACTCGACCGGCGACCGGGCGATATTCATGGCGCAGAGCGACCCGACCTTCGACAACACGATACTCTGGGGATTGGTGGGCCAGCATGTCGGCGAACTCGGTCCCTTCGATTTCGAGGAGAGCGTCCCGGTGTTCCGTTACAGCGATGTCATGGACAGCGGCGGCAGCGCGATGACCTGCGGCGACGGCACCGAAAGTTGCTGGGTCCTGCCGTTCGGCACCGACGGTGGCGGTAACATAGACGCCGATCCGCAGTTCGTCGGCTCGGGCGACGATCCGCTCGACCTGCAAGTAAGTTCGCCGTGCATCAACACCGGCAGTAACGCATTGGTGCCGGAAGGTGTCTTGTATGACATCCTTGGCACCGTCCGCATCCAAAACGACATCGTCGATATGGGCGCGTATGAGCAGTAGATGTAGGGGCGCAATTCATTGCGCCCTCGTTCTTTTCTTTCTGTTCTTCATCGCCTGCGGCGGCGGTACCAGAGCCGCCGATGCCGACGAAGGAACTGCCGATGCCGATGCGGCGGTCGTGGACGACCAGCCGGACAACTCGGATCAGCCGGATCAGGCAGACGACATCGCCGATGACCTTGTGCCCGATGCCGTGGACGATATCCCCGACACTGACGAGCCCGATATCGCCCCGGTCATCACCGCCATTTCGGTTACAATGAACCCGAACGAGGCGGCGCCGCTCGTCGGCGTCGTCACCGCGACGACCGAGCCGGCGACCCGCCTGCGGGTGACCCTCGAGAGCGTGGAAGGGGAGAGCACCCTGCGTTATGCCGCGCTCGCGAAGGAGCACCGGCTGCCGATACTAGGGCTTTTGCCTGAACACATCTATACCGTGAAAGTCGCCGCTGAGACGGCGGGAGGAGCGACCGCCGCCTACCCGCAGGATTTCAAACTCGCCGTGCCGTCACTTCCTGTCGGCTTCCCCGAGATAGAGCATCTCTTCCCACGACCTTCCGGTGAGCGGGAGTCGGGCTATCTCTTCATTACGCTCGGCAGAGTAGAGGGTACTCTCGACGGTTTCGAATCCCGGGTGGTCGCCTTCGATGCGACGGGACAGGTCCGCTGGCTGCATGGTGAACAATTGGGCCAACACGGATTGGAGTCCCTGTCGAACGGCAGATTTCTTCTTCAGTCCGTTCAAAAGATACTCGAGATAGACATGTTCGGCGACACCGTCGGGGAATGGGTCGTCGAGGGAACGGACGGCGGTCCGCTCGCCGTCACCATCCCGGGCGTTCCGGTCTTTCACCATTCAGTGACATCCACGGCAGCGGACACGATCATCACGCTCAGCAACGAGTTCCGCACCTTTGAAAACTACCCAACGAGTGATACCGACCCCGAGGCGCCCAAAGATACCGTGGTCGTGCGCGGTGATGTCATCGTCGATTTCGGACGTGACGGGAGCATCCTGCAACAGTATCATCTCTTCGATATGCTCGACTCCCTTCGCATCGGATACCTTTTTTCGAATGGCTACCAATGGAGCCACGCCAATCACGCTTTTTCTGTTGCAGATGATAACAGCATCATCGCCTCGGTGCGTCACCAGTCGTGTATCGTCAAATTCGACCGTGCGACCGGCGCGCTGAAATGGATACTCGGTAATCATGACAACTGGGCGGCAGAATTCCAACAGCACCTTCTGACACCGATCGGAACCCCTTTCGCGTGGCAGTGGTATCAGCACAATCCGAAACTGACCTCGCAGGGGACCATTCTCGTCTTCGACAACGGCAATTACAAAGCGATGCCTTTCGATGCGCCGGTCGCCGACGAGGATAACTGGAGCCGTGCCGTCGAATACCGGGTGGACGAGGAAATGATGACGGTCCAGCAGGTCTGGGAGTGGTATCCTGCTGGCGCCGATCGGATCTATTCCCAGAGCCTCGGCGATGTTCTCCACCTGCCGGGAAAAGATCATGTCATCGTCGTCTTCGGAGGAGACTTCTTCGAAAAAACGACGAACAAGGTCCGGATATTCGAGGTGACCCACAAAACCCCCGCGCAGATCGTGTACGAAATGCGCATCAAGACCTCCTCGGCCGACGAGTCCGGTCCAGTCGTTTCTTCGGTGGCGTTCCGTTCCTCGCTCTACCCCGCCGGCATGCTCGAAGAATAGGAGATACCCCATGCAACGGATACTCGTGACCGGCGGCGCCGGGTTCATCGGCTCGCACTTGTGCAAGCGCCTGCTCGACGAAGGCAACGAGGTGCTGTGCCTCGACAACTTCTCGACCGGGAGCCGCCGCAACATACGCCCGTTCCTCGCCCACCCGAACTTCGGACTCATCACCCACGACATCACCGTGCCGATATCGCTCGAAGTGGACCGGATATATCACCTCGCCTCGCCCGCGTCGCCGGTCCGCTACCAGCACCAGCCGGTCATGACGGTGCGGACCAATGTGCAGGGTTCGCTCACGGCGCTCGATCTCGCGCGCGCGACCGGCGCGACCATCCTGCAGGCCTCGACGAGCGAGATATACGGCGACCCGGAGGTCCACCCGCAGACCGAGTCATACTGGGGCCGCGTCAATCCCATCGGGCCGCGCAGTTGTTACGACGAGGGGAAACGGTGCGCCGAAACGCTCTTTTTCGACTACCGGCGCCAGTACGGCATCCCGATAAAGGTCGCCCGCATATTCAACACCTACGGGCCGCACATGGAGGCCGACGACGGCCGCGTGGTCAGCAACTTCATCGTGCAGGCGCTCGCCGGGGACGACATCACGCTCTATGGCGACGGTTCGCAGACCCGGTCGTTCTGCTATGTTGCCGACATGGTCGAGGGGCTCGTGAAACTCATGGCGACCCCGGAGAGTTTCACCGGGCCGGTCAATCTCGGCAACCCGCACGAGGTGACGATGCGCGAACTCGCCGCGTCCATCATCCGGCTCACCGGCTCGCGGTCGCGGCTGACCTTTCTCCCGCTCCCGCAGGACGACCCGAAACGGCGGTGTCCCGACATCGCGCTTGCGAAGCGGGAACTCGGGTGGGAACCGCGGATCCCGTTCGAGGAGGGGCTCGCCGCGACGATAGCGCATTTCAAAAAAGAGGGGCGCGACTAGCGGCATGACCTGTCTTTTTGTCGAAACGGCGATATTCCTCTGTGCTTCCGGCCTGTTGGCGTTCCTGTGGCGCGGTCGCTCCGATCCGGTGCTTAAAAAAGCGTTGGGCGCGGCTTTCGCGGTCGGCACCACCTGTTCGATCCTGCTGGAGATAGTGAACGAACGGTGGTTCGCCGGTCAGGGAGCGGTCTATCCCTGCGCCGTGCTGCCGCTGTGGCCGTTCGAATTCCCGATCGCCATCGTTCTCATGACCGGCCTGTACGCCGCGCTGATCGCGTACGCCGCCTGCCGGGTCGCCGATGCGACCCCGTTATCCCGCTTCGGAACGCGTCTGGTGCTGGCCATCACTGCGGCGGCCGTGCTGAACCTCTTATCGATAGCGGTCGAGCACGCCGGGGTCGCCGCCGGATATTGGCGGCATCTGCGGGCGACCGAACTTTCGCGTATCTACCCGTTCGTCTATCTTTTCTACGCCGCCGCCTCTCTGCCGGCGACCGTCGTCTTTTTCGTCGTCCGATATCGTCAGGAGCACCCATGAGCACCGGGTATCCGCCGACGCGCTGGATAACCGTGGGCGTCATCACCGCCTTTTCGGCCGCTCTTTTTCAGGTGTCCTTCATCCGGGTCCTGTCGTATGTCTTTCCCTTTCAGATGATATTCGCGGTGTCGCTCGTGACCGGCGCCGCCATATTCTTCAGCGGCATCGGCGCCCTGCTCGCCCGGCCTCTGCCGTGGCTCACCCCCGCGGCGCTCCTGACTGCGGTCGCGTCGCCCGCCGCGCTCTACGCCGTATCGCTCTTCACGACCCGATCGATGACCGACTATGTCTCCTTCGGCGTCGCGGTGGCGCTCTGCGCGGTCCCCTTCACGCTCTACGGGCTTCTGAACGGCGTCTGTTACCGCGCGGTTCACGGGATGGACCGCCGCCTTGTCGCGCCGCTTATCGGGCTGTCGTCGGTCGCCTTTTTTATCGGACTGACCGGTGCCGCCTTTTTCGGAGGCGCCGTCGGTATCGTGACGATCGCCCTGCTCGCGGCGGCGGCGCTCGTGGTGCTACCGCTTCGCCCGATACCGGCGGTCGTCGCGTTCGTCGCGCTCGCCGCGGTCCTCATGCTTTGCGGCGTAGAGGAACGGGCTTTCCGACTCATCGCCCGCGCCCCGGCTCTCTGGGATCGGTCCGTCACGGCCCCCGCGGTGGTCGGTGGCGGCTGGTCGCCCTATGCGCGGGTCGATCTGGTCGACATGGGCCACGGGCGGCTCGCCGGCATGTACAACGGCGTCCAGTACTGGATGACCGGCGCGCCGGAGCACGATGTGCCGTTCCGGCGGGCACTGTACGGGACCGTCACCGGCTCGGTGCTCGTCATCGGCACCGGCGGCGGTCATGGCCTGCGGTCGCTCGCCAACGCATCGCGCATCGAGGCGGTCGAACTCGACCCGCTCGTCGTCTCGCTCCTCAAGGGGCCGCTTGGTTCCTACAACGGCGGGATATACGACCGGATCGCGGTGGCGCACGCCGGCGACGGCCGCAGTTATCTGGACAACGCTCCCGGCGCCTATGACGCCATCATATTCGAGGCGGCCGAGGTGGGTCTTTCCAACTACCACAAATCGTTCATAACGCTCGAGAACTATCTCTATACCCGCGAGGCGATGGCATCGGCGTTCGGTAAACTCGCTCCCGGCGGCGCGCTCGTCATCATCCACACCGACACCCATGTGCCGCGCGAACGGTTCATCAAGGCGCTTCCTTCCGAGGCGCGCTTCCGTACCTTTCAGGCGACCTCGGAGGTTCCCGGCTTTGCCCACCTACGCTTCACCACGGACATCACCGTCGCCTCGCGCGATACCGCTACGCTGGCCCGCTGGACCGACGCGGTGCTGGGAGCCGATCCGAGCGCGGTGGACGAGACCGACCGATTCATCGTGAGCGAACGGTTCCTGTCGGCGACGGCGGTCACCGACGACCGGCCGGTCCTGTATCTGCGTGAGCTGTCGCAACTGGCGCCGTTCGCCGTGGTCGCCTTTCTCCTGCTTGCCGTCGCGTTCGCGCTGAGTCTCCGGGGCGATCGGTCGATCGGAGGTTTTTTCCTGTTGACCGGGATGTCGTTCATGGTGACCGAACTCTATATCATCAATATGCTCCGCGCGGCGGTGAACGGCTATGTCGAGACCAGTTCCATCGCGCTCGGCGTCTTCACGCTCGGTTCGGCGGCGGGCGCCCTGCTTGCCTCGCGGATACCGGCCCGGCGGGCGGTCGTCGCGCTTGTGCCTGCGTCTCTCGTACTCGTCGCCGTTCTTTCTCTGTTCCCCTTCGGCGCGCCGCTCGCGGTCAAACTCGCGCTCATCGCCGTCGCGGTGTTCCCCGTCGCCTTCATCACCGGCACCTTCTTCCCCAAGGGGTTTTTCGTCGCGCCGGTCGGGACCGGGGCGTGGTACTATGCGATAGACACCGTCGCCTCGGCGGGAGCCTTCCTGCTGTTCTATCTCATCACCGCGGCGGCCGGGTTCTCGTATGCCGGGCTGTTCGGGCTTTTGTGCTATCTCGGCGCGGGGCTGCTGCTTCTGCGGATATGAAGGACGAATGCCGCGTACTGCATAAGACGCGACAGGAACAGGAACGGGCGCGGCAGGCGGAACAGCAGTCGTACGATGCGCCACGGCAGATAGAACCGCAGATAGGCCCGGAATATCATGCCGCTCAGCGGTATGCCGGTCTCCTGTTCGTATCGTGACCGGCCGGTGAAATAATCGATCGGGCCGTCGCCCTTCTCCGCGCCCCACAGTTCTCGGCAGGTCCGCGCAAGCCGGGTATGCGGGAAGGGGGCCACTTTGAAATACGAGACCATGTCGAGCGCCGGGTCGCGAGAAAGGGCGAAGGTCGCCGCCATCTCGTCGCGCGTCTCTCCGGGAAAGCCCAGCATGAAATAGGCCTTGGTGATGATGCCGCGCCGGTGCGCGTACCGCGCCATCCGCATCGTCCAGTCGATGTCGAGTCGTTTTTCTATCATCTCCTGCAGACGCGGCGTGGCGGTCTCGAACGAGAAGGTCAGGTTATAGACCCCCGCCGAACGCATGAGATCGATGTCCTCTTCGTTGAGGAGGTCGCCCCGTATCCCGTTGGGAAAGGCGATACGGATGTCGGCGCCGATCCCTTTCACGCCGCGCAGGATAAGCCGCATCCGTTCGCGGTCAAGATTGAACACATCGTCCACGATATGGAACTCGCGGATACCGAAGCGTTCGTAGAGGCGACGCAGGTCGGCAAGGACGCGCTCGGCGCTGTGGGGGCGGAACCCTTTTCCCATGATGTCGTGGCAGAAGGCGCACCGGTAGGGACAGCCGCGCGAGGTCATGAAGGCGAC
>JAKLFG010000059.1 GCA_022711315.1 bacterium
CTTGTGTTTGGGCTCTTGGCTCTTGGCTTTTGGCTCTTGGCTCTTGGCTCTTGGCTCTTGGCTCTTGGCTCTTGGCTCTTGGCTCTTGGCTCTTGGCTCTTGGCTCTAGCGTCGTGGTGTCTGTTGAATAGCATCAACTTTTCCCCCGAAAAACAATGCAGTTTATCCGGCCAGAAAATCAAAGTCAACTTTAGCGCGCGCAACCTTTTTCTTGCCTCGGCGGTCAGTCCCCAGTATAGTCGCGACGGTCTTTAGGGAGCCCGCATGACGCGCTACATCCTCGGCATTTCGGCATTCTACCACGACTCGGCGGCGGCGCTCATCGCCGACGGCCGCATCGTCGCCGCCGCGCAGGAGGAGCGCTTCACCCGCATCAAGCAGGATGCGCACTTCCCCCTCGAAGCGGCCAAGTTCTGCCTCTCCTACGCCGGGGTGACGGTGCGCGAACTCGACGCGGTGGTCTTCTACGATAAACCGCTCCTGAAGTTCGAGCGCCTGCTCGAGACCTACTACGCCTACGCCCCGAAAGGACTCGCACAGTTCCTCTCGTTCGTCCCGGTCTGGATAAAGGAGAAACTCTTCCTCAAGAAACTCATTCGCGACGCGCTGAAGAAACTCGATCCCGACGGCGACCCGCAGAAAGTGAGACTCCTCTTTCCCGAACACCACCTCTCGCACGCCGCGTCGGCCTTCTTCCCCTCACCGTATGAAGAGGCCGCCATCCTCACCATTGACGGCGTCGGCGAATGGGCGACCGCGACCATCATGCGCGGGAAAGGGAACGAGATAACACCCTGCAAGGAACTCCGCTTCCCGCACTCTTTGGGCCTCTTGTACTCCGCCTTCACCTACTTCCTCGGCTTCAAGGTCAACTCGGGCGAATACAAACTGATGGGGATGGCCCCCTACGGCAACCCGCGCTCGCCCAAGATCAAGGAATACCGCGACAAGATAACGGGGACGCTCATCGACATCGGCGACGACGGCTCGATCTGGCTCAACCCCGACTATTTCACCTACGCGACCGGCCTACGGATGATAGACGACAAGAAGTGGGCGGCGCTCTTCGGCTTCCCGACCCGCCCGGTCGAAAGCCACATCGAACAGCACCACTGTGACCTCGCCTTCGTCATCCAACAACTCCACGACGAGATCGTCCTCAAGATGGCGGCCGAGGCGAAAAAACTCACCGGCGCGAAGCATCTCTGCCTCGCGGGCGGATCGGCCTTGAACTGCGTGTCGAACGGGAAACTGCTCAAAAGCGGCCTCTTCGACGGCATCTGGATACAGCCGGCGGCCGGCGACGCGGGGGGCGCGCTGGGAGCGGCGCTCGCGGTCCACTACCAATACTTCGGCGCGCCGCGCACCGCCGATGAAAAAAACGACACGATGCAGGGTGCCTATCTCGGCCCCGAATATTCGGAACTCGACACCGAACTGATGGCGCGCAAGCACAAGGCGGTCTACCACCGCATCGGCGACTTCGAGGAACTCATCGACATCGCGACCGATCACCTGACCCACGGCAAGGTCGTCGGCTGGCATCAGGGACGCATGGAGTGGGGTCCGCGGGCGCTGGGCAACCGTTCGATACTCGGCGATGCGCGCAATGCAGAGATGCAGAAGAAACTCAACCTCAAGATAAAATACCGCGAGGGGTTCCGCCCCTTCGCCCCGTCGGTGCTGGCCGAGAGTTCGCCCGAATTCTTCGATCTCCGGCAGGGTTCGCCCTACATGCTCCTCATCGCCGATGTGGTGAAAGAGCGGCGTAAAGCGCTCCCCGACAACTACCACGAACTGCCGCTGTTCGACAAACTCTATATGACCCGCAGCGATGTCCAGTCGATCACCCACCTCGACTTCTCGGCGCGGATACAGACGGTCCACCAGGAGACCAACCCGCGCTACCACCGCCTCATCAGCCGCTTCAAGGAGAAGACCGGCTACGGCGTCATCGTCAACACCAGTTTCAATGTTCGCGGCGAACCGATCGTCTGTTCGCCGGAGGATTCGTTCGCCTGCTTCATGGCGACCGAGATAGATACGCTCATCATCGGCGACCTCCTGTTCATCAAGGAGGAACAGCCCGACTGGAACGACCGCGAGAAATGGAAGCGCACCTTTGCGCTCGACTAGGAGGATAGCATGGAGTTCCTGAAAGACCTCTGGGGCTTTCTCAAAGAACGGAAAAAATGGTGGCTGCTCCCGATGATCGTGGTGCTCCTCCTCATCGGCGCGCTCATCGTGCTGTCGAGCGGCACCGCGGTGGCGCCGTTCATCTACACGCTGTTCTAGGGGGTCGCCGGTGGAACGCAAGATGGTCCTCGAAACGCTCGTGGTGCTCGCCCTCGCGGCACTCGTCTTCCACCTGTGGCTGGGCCCGGCGTGGCTCCTCTACCTCGCGACGGCGCTCCTCATCCTCGCGATCATCCCCAATCCTCTGGCGACCCTCATCACGAAGGGGTGGCTCAAGTTCTCCGAACTGCTCGGCGCGGTGATGTCGCGCATCGTGATGACCGTGATATTCTTCCTCTTCCTTACGCCGCTGGCGGCCCTCTACCGCCTGTTCAACCGCGCGGCGGCCGACCATTTCCATAAAAAAGGGACGACCTACTGGCGCACCGTAGAAGAAAAATTCACGAAAGAATCGTTCGAACGACCGTGGTGAAACATTCTTCCCGCCCTGTCAAGGGAGGGCAGGGTAGGTTTTCCCGCGTCTGATGGGACAAAACCCCCTCATTCCCCCTTGACAGGGGGACATTACCTCATCTTTCTGAGCCGCGCGATGAAGAAGACATCGCGGTTATCGAGAAGCGTCGAGACGGTGTAGTAGGCCTTCTCGACCTTGAAATCCGGATGTTTCTGCACGAACTGTTGTATCTGCGTGGTCGTCTCTTCCCTCGTGAAGGTGCACACCGCATAGAGGAGCGTGCCGTCCACACGCAGATACCGGGCGGCGTTGTCGAGTATCCGTTCGCCGAGCCGCGCCATCTTTTCCCCGTCGCCCGGTCTTTTGAGCCATTTCACTTCGGGGTGGCGTCGCAGGGTGCCGAGCGCCGAACAGGGGGCATCGAGGAGCACCGCGTCGAACGCGCCATCCCACGCGGAGTGGTGTTCCGCGCCGTCCTGCAGGCGTATCTCGGCGTTGCGTCGCCCCGCCCGCAGGAGCGCCTCGGCGATGTTCTTGAGTTTGTAGGGATTGACATCGGCGGCGGTCACGCGCCCCTCGGGACCGACGAGCCACGAGGCGAATATCGTCTTGCCGCCCGGCGCGGCGCAGAGGTCGAGCACGCGGTCGCCGCGCTTCAGGTCCATGTCGATAACGGCGAGTTGGCTCGATTCGTCCTGTATGTGGACATCGGCGAGGTCGGCGATCATGCGCCAGGTCACCGCGCGGTCGGTGTAGATGCCGTAGGGACTCTCTGCCGCCGGTTCGGCGCTCACGCCCTGCGCCGCCAGTTCGGCGATGACCGCGTCGCGCCGCGCCGTATCGCCTTCGATGCGGAGCGTGATGCCAAGCGGCTTATTCGCGAAGCCGAGGTATTTGTAACGGTACCGGTCGCCCACGAGGTCGCCGATGAGGTCGGCGAGCCAGCCGGGGAACGAATGCCAAGTGCGGTAGAACCGGTCGTGGTCGTACCCGAGCAGGCGGAGCATCTTCGACCGCGACGGGCCGATGCGCAGCGCTTCGCGCAGGGTGAAGTTGGCGAAGCCGGCCGCCTCGCGGCGCGACGAGGTCTTAACGATCTCGACCGCCTCGTGCACGATCTGCGGCGCCTCCCGGTTATCCATGAAAAGCATCTGGTAGAGCGCGATGCGGAGGTGGGAGAGCACCTCCCGGTCTATCCGCGAGAGCGACCGTCCCGACGCCTGCTCTATCCAGAAATCGAGGTGGGCGAGGTTGCGTATCGTGCCGTAGGTCAGTTCGGTGATGAAACGGCGTTCCGCGAGCGGGAAGGCGTCGAGCGTGTTGTTGAGCAGTTCGTTGACGAAGAGCGACCGCTCGAGCACCTTGCGGGTCAGCGCGGCGGCGGCCGTCTTGGGGTTCTGCGCCCGTTCGCCTATCAGCACAGTTTCTCTCCCGCCTGCGGCCGGTAGCCGGCGATGAACGACGCGGCGGGCATGCAGGCCTTGCACTCGGGCTGGACCTCGGTGAGTAACAGCCCTCCCTCGCCGCACGCGACGGTGAAGCCCTTCTTCTCGACCGCCACTATCTCTCCCGGCGTTCCCGTCGCATCGGGGCGCCACTGCGCCGAACCGATGAGCAGCAGTTTGTCGCGGAAGTGGGCCCGGACGCCGGGGCTATAGGCGAAGGCCCGTATCATGCGGTGCAGATCGATCGCGGGCCGCGTCCAGTCTATGACGAGGTCCTCCTTCTTTATCAGTCTGGTGTAACTCGCCTCTCCCGCCTGCGGGGTGCGGGTGAAACGGCCCGAGACGAGGTCGTCCCAGTTGCGGTCGAGCAGATCGACCGACAGCGTGATGAGCCGCTCGAACAGGCGCCCCGCCATCTCGTCGGGCAGTATGGTGAGCGGCTCTTGCCAGACGATGTCGCCGGTGTCGAGCGCTTTATCCATCACCATGATCGTCGTGCCGGTCGTGTCGTCGCCGGCAAGGATGGCCGCCTGCACCGGTATCGCGCCGCGGTACTTGGGGAGGAGCGAGAAGTGGACATTGATCGGCGCTATCCTCGGCAGGGCGAGTATCCGTTCGGGCAGTATCTGGCCATAGGCGACCACCAGATAGAGGTCGGGCCTGAAGTCGCTCAGGATGCGGTGCGCCTCGTCGCTTTTCATGGAGAGGTCGTGCACCGGCAGGCCGAGCGCCAGCGCCCGTTTCTTCACCGGGGTCTGCGAGAGTTTCCCGCCACGACATCGCACCTTGTCGGCACGGGTGAATACGATGAGGTCGGCGCCCTTGCGATGGGCGAGGTCAAGAAAGGGGACGGCGCACTCAGGACTCCCCATACAGACGATACGCGGTCTCATCCTCCTCCGGGTCGAGTTCCTTGATGTATTTTTTCACCTTGCCGAGGGCGATGGTCCGCTTCACCCGGGAGATGCGGTCTATGAAGAGTTTTCCGTCGAGGTGGTCGAGTTCGTGCTGGATGCAGATCGCCTCGAGTCCCTCGGCCGACCGTTCGTGCGGCGCGCCGTCAAGATCGAGCCAGCGGTAGGTGACGCGGCGGGCCCGCTTCACCGGCGCGCGGTACCCCGGCACCGACAGGCACCCCTCCTCGATCTCATCCTCGCCCTCGCGTGATGTTATCTCGGGGTTGACAAGCGTTTCGGGCCCGAAAGGGGAGGCGCCGCGGCCTTTCCGTTCATCCTCGGGGAGCGCGTCCCAGCTCAGATAGCCGCGGTCCACGACGACGATTCGCACCGGTTCGCCGACCTGCGGCGCCGCGATGGCGAGCCCGCCCGCCGCCTGCAGGGTCTCGGTCATGTCGGCGGCGAGTTGCCGTACCTCGGGCGTTATCTCCGGTATCTCGGCCGTCCGTTTTTTAAGGACCGCCGAGCCGACGATCTCTATCCTGCGCAGGGTCATGATGCCTCCGTGATGAAAAGCGCTCGCCAGTATAAGGTAAAAAAAGACCGATGTAAAGCGGCGGGAGGGCAAAAAAGAGTTTTTTGTTGAAAAAGCCGCCCAATGTGGTACCATCCAGCCGCGTGAACGACCGATCTGAGGGAAAGAGTATGAAAGACCGTTCGACGATCCTACTGGTGGCCCTGCTTTTGAGTGGTGTCCTGATGGTTTGGCAGGCTTGCGCGTCGCCCGAGGAGGATGATCCCGGCGCCGGCACCTGTGACCCGGCCAAAGGCGACGCCGACTGCAACTATGTCGAGTACTGCGCCGAGGTCGATGTGGTCGATGGGAGCGGTTTCCCGACCGGCGATGTGAAATATGAGTGCATCCTGCGCGATACCTGCTCCTACGACATACAGGACTGTGCCATCGGATGGTATTGCTCGGAGGACGGGTACTGCTTCAAAGGAACGGCGCCGCAACCCGATAACAACCAGCAACCCGATGATACGACCGACACCGCCCTGCCCGATACGGCGATCCCCGATACCGCCCAGCCCGATGAGGATACGGCGATGCCCGACACCGCACAGCCCGATACCGATACCGTGCAACCCGACGAAACGGTCCCCGACACCGACACGACCGGTGTCACGCTCGATTTCTCGGAGGATTTCGAGAGCGGGTCGGACAAGTGGACGCTTGAAGGGATCTGGCAGGTCGGCACCCCGTCGGACGGGCCGCTGGGCTGTCACGGCGGCACCAACTGCGCCGGCACGAACCTGAGCGGCAACTACCCCGACAGCACCGTCGCGAAGATGGTGCTCGCCCAGCAGGTCACGATACCGACGAGCATCATGGAGCCGGTGATACGCTTTTACGCCTATGTCCACAGCGAAGGGACGCAGATGGGGATGATGGATTATGTCGAGGTGCTTGTCCGCAAGTCGGTCGACAACTGGGACAGCGCCGCGAAGGCGGTCTTCACCATCGCCGACACCGGGCTCACCGACAACGCGACGAAGACCAAGATAGGTGGCAACGGCGGCGGCACCTGGCACCTGTTCGAAGCGTCGCTGACACCCTTCAAGGGGGAGAGCATCCAGATAGCGTTCCGGTTCACCTCCGACGAGTTCACGAACGCCCCCGGTATCTACATCGACGACATAGAGTTGCACTGAACAGGAGCGATATGCAGGTCTTTCCCCTACAGCCCGCCGGCGCCGATGTCGCCTCGCTGATGGCGCGGTCCGGCGTTTCGGGGACCGGGGCGGAGATCATGCGCGACCGGTTCGGCATGACCGTTTTCGTGGTGAAGGGGCTGTCGAGCGCCGGGGCCAATGCGCTCAAACAGCATCTCCTGTCGCTCGGCGGAGAGGCGGCGGTCCCGCGGCATGCCGTCACCGGCGAGGCCCGCCCGTGCGACCTCGTCTTCTCCCTGCGTGACGATCGGTTCCCCGCGCTCCTCGAGCGATTGCGGGCGCAGTGCTTTCACCTGCCCGAACTGGCCGACGCGGTCGAACATTTCCGTGCGGCGCGTGGCCCGTGGTACGACTTCCGGCACGACCGCCTGCCGGTCGATCGTCCCGCCCTCATGGCGATACTCAATGTGACCCCCGACAGTTTTTCGGACGGCGGCAGGTACGCGACGACCGACGCGGCGGTGCGGCGTGCCGGGGAACTCATCGCGCAGGGGGCGGACATCCTCGATATCGGCGGCGAATCGACCCGTCCCGGCGCGGCACCGGTCGACGCGGCCGAGGAGATACGGCGCGTCACACCGGTCATCGCACGCATCCGGAAGGAGAACAAGGACATCGTCATCTCGATAGATACCGCCAAGTCGACGGTCGCTTCGGCGGCGATCGAGGCGGGCGCCGATATCGTGAACGACATCTCGGCGCTCGGTGACCCCGCGATGGGGGCCGTCGCGGCCGCGTCGGGCGCGCCGCTCATCCTCATGCACATGCAGGGGACGCCGCGCACCATGCAGGACGATCCCCGGTACGACGACCTGCTCGCCGACATCAACGCGTTCTTCGACGCGGCGGTGGCCCGGGCGGTCGCGGCGGGGGTGAAGCGCGAAAAGATACTGCTCGACCCCGGCTTCGGGTTCGGCAAGACCGCCGCGCACAATCTGACGCTCCTCCGGCACCTCGAGGCGTTCGCGATGCACCGCCTGCCGATCCTCGCCGGCCTGTCGCGCAAATCGTTCATCGGCGCGGTGACCGGCCGGAAAGACCCGGTCGATCGGCTTGCCGGCACGATCGCGGGCCAGATGCTCGCACTCGATAAGGGAGCCGCGGTCATCCGGTCCCACGACGCGGCGGCGGCGCGCGACCTGATCTTTATGCACCGCGCGGTGCGGGAGGCGCCATGTTGGTGACCTACGCGACCGCGTTCTGGGACTCGCTCTGGGGCGGCGATCCGATCGTACTCGTACTTTCACTCGTCGACATCGCGCTCGTCTGGTTCTTCATCTACAAGTTCCTCGTCCTCATCAAGGGTACCCGATCGATGCGGATCCTCGCCGGGTTCTTCCTGCTCGTCGCGCTCTACTTCGTCGGCAAACTGGTCGGGATGCGCGCGATGGTCTGGCTCCTCGGCGGCATACTGGAATATTTCATCATCATCGTGGTGGTCATATTCCGCGACGAGATACGGAGCATCCTGTCGAGCTTCGAGTTCATCCGGATGCTGGGAAGCGATCGCGCGACCTACGAGAGCATGCTGATGTCGGAGGAACTTGCCGAGGCGCTTTCGAACCTCGCGCAGAACCGTGACGGCGCCATCGTGGTGGTCGCGCAGAAAGGCGACCCGGAGCCGTTCGTCACGGGCGGTGTCCCGCTGGGCGCCGAGGTCAAAAAGGAACTGCTCATATCGATATTCCGCAAGAATACGCCGCTCCACGACGGGGCCGTGGTCATCCGCGAGGGCCGCATCGCGCTTGCCGGTGTGGTCCTGCCGCTCTCGACCAATCCCGACATCGATGTCAATTTCGGCACCCGCCACCGCGCCGCCTACGGCATATCGGAGCGTGTCGACGCGCTCGTATTCGTCGTGTCGGAGGAGCGCGGCCAGATATCGCTCCTCAAGGATGGGCGCATCACGCGGAACATGACCAAAGAGATGATAAAACGGATGCTCACCAAACACCTCTCGCAGGACTGACGCGATGAAACGGATACGGGACATGTTCACGCTGAACGGCCGCGAGAAGGTGCTCGCCCTGCTCGCAACGGTCGCGATATGGCTCGGCGTGGTCGCGAACCGCGAGGAGCCGGTGAATTTCGCGATCAAGGTCCGTTTCGAGGCGGGGGCCGATCGCGTGGTGACGATGACCAAGAGTCCCGAGGAGGTCTATGTGCAGGCGAAGGGGAGCATCTTCGCCGTCGCACAGGTCAGGTCGAGCGACCATGAGGTGGTGGTCGATGTGTCGCGGCGCGAGACGGGGCGGACCGTTTACTTCATCGACGACCGCGACATCCCGTTCTCGCAGATACTCAAGATAGAGCGGATATCGCCGCGCGAGATAAGTTTCCTCGTGTCCAAGAAGGTCGCGCGGACGGTGACGGTCGACCCGGTGCTCGACGGCCAGCCGAAGAAGGGCTACAAGATCGTTTCGGTGGAGAGCAAGCCCGCGACGGTCCCGGTGGTCGGTCCCGAGGAGACCATCGCGTCGCTGGAATCGGTGGCGACCGAACGACTCGACATATCGAACAGCATGACGACGCTTACGAAGACCCTGCGTGTCGTGCCGGGGCAGCCGGGGGTCACGCCGGTCGGGAACGACAGCACCGTGATCGTGACGGTGGTGGTCGATCGTGACATCCGCGAGATGACCTTCTCCCGGGTGCCGTTCGTGCTGGACGGCGGTGTGCCGAGCGACATGACCCCGCAGTTCATCACGGTGCGGATGCGGGGGCCGGTGGAGGCGCTCGAGAAACTCGCCGAGACCGGACTTACCGCCTTTGTCGAGAACCTGCCGGCGCGGCTGTATGTCGTGGACCGGTATTACTTCAAGAACCTGCCTGCCGATGTCGAGGTCGTCGAGATGGAGCAGGTGCGGCAGATAACCATACGGAAAAAGAACCCATGACACGCAAACTTTTCGGCACCGATGGCGTGCGCGGCACCGCGAACGCCTTCCCGGTGACGGTCGACAACGCGCTTGTGCTCGGTCGCACTGCGGTCCGCTATTTCCAGCAGGCGAGCCCCATCCGCGAGGGAAAACACCGCATCGTTGTCGGCAAGGACACGCGTCTCTCCTCCTATATGCTCGAAGCGGCGATAGCGGCCGGCATCTGTTCGGCGGGCGCCGACGCGGTCCTGCTCGGGCCGCTCCCGACCCCCGGTATCAGTTTTATCACCCGCTCGATGCGGGCCGACGCCGGGGTGGTCATCTCGGCGAGCCACAATCCCTACCACGACAACGGCATCAAGTTCTTCTCGAAGGAAGGGACCAAACTGACCGACGAGGCGGAACTCGAGATCGAGGAGGCCTTCGCTCAGGACTCGATCGAGGGACTCCCCACCGGCCGGGAGGCGGGCAAGATATACCGCGTCAACGACGCGCAGGGACGCTATGTCGAATTTCTGAAGTCGAGTTTCCCGCGGGACCTCGCGCTCGATGGCATCGAGATATCGCTCGACTGCGCCAACGGCGCCGCCTATCTCGTGGCCCCGACCGTCCTGTCGGAACTCGGCGCGATGGTTCGGAACTATGCCAAGACGCCGAACGGCGAGAATATCAACGACCACTGCGGTGCGCTGTACCCCGAGAATGTCGCGGGGAAGGTGTTGGGCGACCGGTCCGATGTCGGCATCGCGCTCGACGGCGACGGCGACCGCGTCATACTCGTCGATGAAAAGGGGGCAATCGTCGATGGTGACCGTATCATCGGCGCGGCGGCGCTGTACCTCAAGGAGCAGGGGAAACTGGCGGGCGACCTCGTGGTCACCACCATCATGACCAATGTTGGCCTTGAACTGTACCTCAAGGACCACGGGATCACGATGCGGCGTACCCCGGTCGGCGACCGGTATGTGTTCGAAGAGATGCAGAAAAGCGGCGCGATAGTCGGCGGCGAGAACTCGGGTCACATCATATTCAGCGAGTTCAACCCGACCGGTGACGGCATCCTGACCGCGCTCCAGATACTCGCCATCATGCAGCGGAGCGGCAAGAAACTTTCCGAACTCGTCGCCGCGATACCGCTCTTCCCGCAGGTGATGAAAAAACTCGCCGTCGCGAAGAAGGTGCCGCTTGACGGACTTCCGAAGACCCGTAAGGCGATGGCCGACGGCGAGAAGGCGCTCGGTCGCGGACGGGTGGTGGTACGCTATTCAGGTACCGAACCGGTCCTGCGCGTCATGGCCGAAGGGGAGGAGGAGGCGAAATGCGCGGCGGTCGTCGCTGCCATCCTCGACGCCGCGAAGAAAGAGTTGGGCGCCGGGTGATCGCCGTTTTATTTTTTACCGTGCGGGACCGATGATATCCCTTTCCGCGACATTCCGCGCGCTCCGTTCGCGCAACTACCGGCTATACTTCTGGGGCCAGTCCCTTTCCCTTGTCGGCACCTGGATGCAACAAGTAGCGCTCGGGTGGCTGGTGTACCGACTCACCGATTCGGCCTTCCTGCTCGGCGTTGTCGGATTCTCGTCGCAGATACCGACGCTCTTCCTTGCGCCGCTGACCGGCGTCGCCGCCGACCGGTTCCCGCGCCGCGCCATTCTCGTCGCGACCCAGTCACTGTTCATGGTGCAGGCGCTCACGCTGGCCGTCATCGTGCTTCTCGGCGTCGAGACGATACCCCTTATCATCCTCCTGTCGCTGTTCCACGGCGTCGTGATGGCATTCGATGCCCCGGCGCGCCATGCGTTCGTCGTCGAGATCGTCGATGCACGCGATGACCTTTCCAACGGCATCGCCCTCAATTCGGCCCTGTTCCACGCCTCGCGGCTCATCGGGCCGTCGGCGGCGGGGATACTCATCATGCTGTGGGGGGAGGGGATCTGTTTTCTCGCCAACGGGCTGAGTTACCTCACGACGATAGCGGCGCTCCTCGCGATACGGCTGGCGCCCGTCGCGGAAGAGTGGGAGCACGGACGGATACTGTCCCAGTTCGTCGAAGGGGTGCGCTATGCCCGGGGCTCCCTGCCGATAAAGAGCATCCTGCTGCTCGTCGCGTTCGTCTGTTTCGTCGGGATGCCCTATACGACGCTTCTGCCGATCATCGCCCGTGATGTCCTGCACGGCGACAGTACCACCTTCGGCTATCTCATGTCGGGCGCCGGCATCGGTGCGGTCACCGGTGCGCTCTATCTCGCCTCCCGACCCGGTGGCGCCGGTCTGCTCCGCAACATCATGGCGGCGCCCGCGATATTCGGTATCGGCGCGATGGCGCTTGCCTTCTCTCGCAGTTTTTCGCTCTCTTTCGTCATACTTGCCGTCTCGGCCTTCGGGATGATGACGGTCATGGCCACCGCGAACACCGTTCTGCAGGAGGTGGTATCGGAACGGATGCGCGGCCGGGTCATGAGCCTTTACACGCTCTCGTTCTTCGGCTCGGTCCCTTTCGGCAACCTGCTCGCCGGTTCGCTCGCCGCCCATCTCGGGGCGCCGGTGACCATCTTCATGGCGGGAACGCTGTGCGTCATCGCGGCGCTGGTGTTCAGGGCTTATTACGCGGAGATAGCGAAGGGATTGGGGGCGCCGTCGGCGAACTAGATCATTTCTTCTTGGCGCCCTTTGAGCGGATGACCGCGAGTACCTCTTCGATGTCGGGGAGTTGCGACAGGTCATAAACCTTCACCCACGCGATCTTTCCTGCTTCGTCTATCAGGATGTTCACGCGGCCCGAGACGCCTTTCTTGTCGATGAACTGCCCGTATTTCTTGGCGACCTCGCCATGCGGCCAGAAGTCGGCGAGTATCTGGACCTGATCGAGTTCGATGAAGGTGGCCCACTCGCGTTTTGAATGCATCGAGTCGACGCTGATCCCGAGCGGTACGGTATTGAGGTCGTCGAGCGCCTTCTTTTTGAGTTCGAGCGTCCGCATCTGAAGTTCGCACACCGGGGTCCACGCGAGCGGATGGAACGAGAGGAGGACCTTCTTACCGCGAAGATCGCTCAATTTCACATCGGCGCCGAACTGATCCTGCAGAGTGAAATCCGGAGCGTTCTCGCCAACTTTCGGGCCCTTATGCTCAGGTTTCGGAGCGGGTGTCGGCTTGGGAGCCGGGCTCGCCACGGCTGAGCCCTTGGCGGAGACGGGTTTCGGAGCGGGGACGGTGGCCGGCTTGGGGGCCGGCGTCGGCTTGGCGACCGGTTTGGCGACCGGTTTGGCGACCGGAGCGGGAGCCGGTTTGGTGACCGGTTTGGGGGCCGGCGTCGGCTTGGCGACCGGCTTCGGGGGGGTCGGCTTGGAGATCGGTTTGGGCGCGGGCTTTGATACCTTAACCGGTTGTTTTTGAAGCGGTTTTGGAGCCGTCTTGACCGGCTTGGGGGCCGGCTTCGCCTGTTTCATCGGTTTGGGGGCCGGCTTGGGAGCCGGTTTTTTCGCTTTGACCGGGGCGGGTGTCTTCTTTTTGTCAGCCATAATCAACTCCTTGCCAAAATGTCAGTCAACAATGGTCGGGGGCATCATACCTAAATATCCGAAAATCTCAACAAATTTTCCAACATTTCTGAACATGGGGTGTTTTGTGTTAGAAAATGAGAAACGGAAAAAGGGTCCGTTGCAAAAGAGTTCTTTACTTTTAGTTACTTCTCGCATATACCGATGGTGGCCAAGGTAAACAACGGGGGGTTTCATGCGGATCGCACTCATTCAGAACCATCCGCGCTTCGGGGAGGTGGAAAACAACCTCAATGGACTGTTAACACTCATAGAATCGGTAGAAGCCGACCTTTATGTCCTCCCTGAATTGTGTTTTTCGGGATATCAATTTGTTTCGACCGACGAGGTGCGTTCACTCGCGGTCGATCCCGACGGGGCGGTCATCGGCTGGCTCCGGCAGGCGGCGTGCGATCGCAATGCGGCGATAGCGTTCGGCTATCCCGAACGGAGCGCCGCCGGTTGCTATAACGCCGCGATGGTCGTCACCCCCGACGGCCGCGATCTTCGTTACCGGAAGACGCACCTCTTCTATAGGGAAAAGGATCTCTTCCTGCCGGGCGATTCGGGATTCGGGGTCATCGAGTGGCATGGCCTCCGTGTCGGGCTCGCGGTCTGTTTTGACTGGTATTTTCCCGAAAGTTTCCGGACACTCGCGCTCAAGGGAGCCGATGTCATCGCCCACTGTTCTAATCTGGTCATGCCCTACTGTCAACAGGCCGATCTCACTCGCGCTTTGGAGAACCGGGTCTATATCGCGACCGCCAACCGCGTCGGTACCGAGGATCGCGGCGGGGAGGCGCTCACCTTCACCGGCGGGAGCGTGCTGGTCTCTCCGCGCGGCGAGTATCTGCTCACGCTGCCGAAGGATGCCGAGGCGGCGGAGGTCGCCGTCATCGATCCGGAGATCGCCCGTCAGAAGAAGATAAACCGTTATAACGACATCATCGCCGATCGCCGGCCGGAACACTACACATTATAGGTGCATCAGGGTGATACGATTCCTTGCGCTGGTTTTTATTTCCTTTATCGCCTGCACCGCCGCGAAAGAACCCGCCTCTCCCGATTGTTCCCGCATCGTGTCGCTCGCCCCGAGCGTCACCGAAACGCTTTTCGAACTCGGCCTCGGGTCGCGTATCGTCGGGGTGACCCGCTACTGCTCGTGGCCGCCGGAAGCGGCGAAGATACCGAAGATCGGCGGCTGGCACGATCCGTCGCTCGAAGCGATACTGGGCGTCCGTCCCGACACGGTCTTCCTCCTTCCCGAACAGAGCGACATCGCCGCGAAACTGCGCGCCGCTGGCATCGCGACATTAGCGCTCCCGGCAAAGGATCTGACCGATGTCGCCGCCTCAGCGCGGCTTGCGGGCGCTACCTGCGGCGTCGAGAAAGAGGCCGAAGCGTTCGTCATCCGTTTTGATGCGGCGCTTGCACGGACGGCTGAAAAAAGCGCCGGGAAGGAACGGCCGAAAGTGCTCGTCGCCGTCGGCCGCGACCGTGATGGGACCGGCATCAAGGGACTTTTCGTCGCCGGGAAGGGAAGCTTTCACGACGAGCTCATCGACCGCGCCGGCGGCCGGAACGCCTGCACCGTCGCGGTGCCCTATCCGCGCATATCGGCCGAAGGGCTCATCGCGATGAACCCCGATGTCATAATCGAATTCATCTCGACCGACGAGGCAAAAACCAACCCGACCGTTGACGATTGGAAGACCTTTGACACCCTTCCGGCGGTCAAGAACGGCCGCGTCCACATCGTCACCGGCGACCGCTCCTTCATCCCCGGCCCGCGCGCCCCGCTTCTCCTCGAAGAGTTGGCGCGGCTGATACATCCCGACGCGGCGGTGACGCCATGACGATGCTCTCCGCGCGCGGTATAACGCTCTCTGTAGGGGCGGCGACGATACTGACCGATGTTTCGCTCGATCTGCCGCAGGGGGGCATGCTATCGCTCATCGGGCCGAACGGCGCGGGGAAATCGACGCTCCTCAAATGTCTGGCGGGGCTACTCGTGCCGACCGCGGGCCGCGTGGAACTGGCGGGGAAAGAGATCGGGACGCTCTCGGGTCGCGACCGGGCGAAGATGATCGCCGTGGTGCCGCAGGAGGCGAACTTCACCGTCCCCTTCACCGTCGCCGAATTCCTTGAACTGTCGCGCTATCCGCACCACGGATCATTCTCGCCGGTCACCGCCGCCGACCGCGCCGCCGTGGCTCAGGCCGTTGCGGTGACCGATATCGCGCCGCTTCTTTCCCGCACCGTGACAACGCTGTCGGGGGGCGAAAAACGGCTTGCGCTCATCGCGGCGGCGCTCGTGCAGGAAAGTCCGCTCCTGCTCCTCGACGAGCCGACCGCCGCGCTCGACCCGGCGCACCGCGCCGCGATACTGCGGCTCCTGAAAAAAGTGCACGGCGAACTGGGCCGCACCATCGTCATGGTGACGCACGAAGTGAACGATGCGCTGCTGCTCAGCGGGACGGTCGTCGGCCTCAAAAAAGGGCGCGTCGCCCTCGGCCCGGTCGCCGCTTCCGCGCTCGACACCGCCGCGCTCGGTGCGCTGTTCGACATCCCGTTCGACCGTTGGGGCAAGTCGCCCGACGGGACGATCGTCGCGCCGGAGGTGACGCCGTGAGAGGTCTGCGCGTCATCATCATCGCCCTTGCCGCGCTGGCGATCTGTCTTGTCGCCCCTTTCATCGGGCCGACCTTCGCCGACGACGAAACGATGCGCCGCGTCCTCTATGCGTTGCGCTTTCCGCGCGCCGGGGCCGCCGCCGCCGCCGGAGCGACGCTCGCGCTGTGCGGCATGATATTCCAGTCGCTTTTCCGCAACGACCTCGCGAGTCCGTATACGCTGGGTGTTTCGGGGGGCGCCTCGTTCGGCGCCGCGGTGGCGATACTGCTCGGTCTGCCGGGTCTCTTCGGCATCCCCGGGGTGCCGCTCGCCGCGTTCTTGGGCGCGCTCGTCTCGGTCGCCGTCGTATGGCGGTTGTCGCTCCTTGCGCACCGTTTCGGATCGCAGACGATGCTGCTCGCGGGGGTCGCGGTCGGCTTTTTCTTCTCGGGGCTTACGGTGCTCGTCCAGTATCTCGCCGATTACAGTCACAGTTACCGGATACTCCACTGGCTCATGGGGAGCCTCGATTCGGCGGGAAGCGCCGAGTTGCTGAAACTCCTGCCGTTCGCCGCCGTTGCCGC
>JAKLFG010000006.1 GCA_022711315.1 bacterium
GCCGTTGCCGCGTTCGCCGCCCTTTTCCACCGCGAACTCGACCTCATGAGCCTCGGCGAAGAGACGGCCGCCGCGCGCGGCGTCGATCCGTCGCGGATATCGCTCTTCCTTTTCGCCCTCTCTTCGCTCGCCGTCGCGGGGGTGGTCGCCGTGACGGGGCCCATCGGCTTCATCGGGCTCATGGCGCCGCATATCGCGCGGATGCTCGTCGGCCCGGCGCACCGGCTCCTCGGCCCCGCCACCTTCTTCAGCGGCGGCGCGCTGCTGGTCCTGTGCGACACCCTCGCCCGCATCCTCATCGCCCCGGCCGAGATACCGGTCGGCGTCATCACCGCGCTCCTCGGCGGACCCTTCTTCCTGTGGCTCCTCCTGCGCCGGAAAAATTGAAAGTCTTTGACTTTTCTGCCGTATCTCTATAATGCTTAAGGGTAAACATGCTTGGAAAATCCATGGCCTTATTTCGGGGTATATTTTTTGTGGTGACCACTTTAATGGTGGCCTGCTCCCATGATATGGCAACACAAGAAGCCAACGATCCGTTACCTGATATTGATTTGCTCTCGCCCGAAGAGACATTCGTCGATGATGTTTTGGTACCGGAAGAAGATCTTGCTCCCGATATAGATGCTACCCATTCAACAAAGGTTCTTTGTACAGGACAGATGAATTGCGCTGCTGTCCAGTCGTTTATGGAATGCCCCGAGGTAGGGGAGGCATTTTTCGGTCAGGATGGGCAGTATGCCGCACAAGGTATGTGTACGAAAAGAGAATACGCCGTGACCGAGGAGATAGTCGTCGACACCTATACCGGCCTTATGTGGCAGCGAATCCTCCCCCCGACCTATGACGGTTGCGCCGGGGGGGTGCCCGAAGGATCGCTTTGTTCGTGGCAGGAGGCATCGGACTACTGCCACGGCCTCTCATTGGATGGGCGCGACGATTGGCGTCTGCCGACGACGGGCGAACTTGAGATACTTGTCAATTACGGCCGATATAACCCCTCGATAGATACGACCGCCTTTCCCGACTCTTCCCAAGAACTTTTCTGGACCGCCTCGGTCGATCTCAACGACGAAGGGCTCTCGTGGTATGTGAATTTCCGCCACGGCTATGTGTATCGTAGCGACAAAAAGAATAATTATCATGCGCGTTGCGTCTGTGGTTCGGGCATGGGACATAAGCCGTTATTCTCTGAATTGATAATACAAGGCGAAGAGATCGTCATCGACGATTTGACCGGAATGATGTGGACGAAAAAATACTGGGACTCGACATGGGAAGAGGCTCTTAGATATTGTGAGCTTATCAATTATGCCACATTCCGTGACTGGCGCCTGCCCAACATCAACGAACTTAAGACCCTGATAGAACGGGAAACTGCCGCTCCCGCGTCACTCTTTCCCGGAATGCCACGAAATTCCTTCTGGTCGTCTACCACATATCCTGCAGCCTACTATCTCTCCATGCATGTCGACATGATGACCGGCGATGTGTACGGCGAATTCAAGGGGAATGTCCATTTTGTACGTTGCGTGAGGTGATCCCATGCTACGGATCGGAAAGGCCGTCAGCGCATACTTTCTGACAGTCTTTCTTTCGGCGTGTGGAAGTTCGTCATCTCACTCCCCGGACGATGTGGACATATGCGCAGATCGTTGTGGAAAGGTCGGATCTGTGATCTGTGGCAACTGCGAGTATGGTTATATTTGTAACAGCGACAACTACTGTGTCGAGATGACCAATGATAATCTGCCGATAGAAGAGCAACCTGACACAGATATGTTATCATGCCCTAGCATGAGTAATTATAACAACATGAAAGCGGCTGGATTTCCGTTGAAAGATGCCGACGGCAGGATAACCTTCTGCCGCCCTGGCTGTGACACTCCGACCGAGAACGATCCCCAGTGCGTTCGCAACATCTGGGAATCGGTTAATTGGGAAAAGTATCAAGACTACAAACAAGGCATATTCGACCCTGTCGCCTGTTATCCGTGGCCCTGCGAGATGCCTGAAATGGACGCATCAACGGTTGTGTACAATGAGTGCGACCGCCGATTCATAGCAGGCGGATATGATGCCGAGATGGCCAGCCTGTATGATCTGAAACTGCAAAACGGCAAAGTTGGCATATTGATGGGCAATCTCCGCTATAGCCTTACGCTCGAATACGATGTGGCGGAGGACACTTTTATCGCTGTCGGGTACAGTGGTCACGCCACGGGGTACAGTCATGGACGATTCATCCTCTACGCGACCGGCGAGGACTACGCGAACAACGATGGCGCGGGACTCGGCAATACCTTCATCCTGTCCGCCGAGAAGAACGCTAAAGGCTACCGCTATGAGGCCATCTACGACGACACTCAACACATGGCCGCCTTCTCCCGCCCCCCGATCGTGGGGGAAAAATGGGTGATCCTGAATGTGGACCACCGGGCGACCAACACCATAGAGGTGGTGTATGCGAAGGTCGGCGAATGGCAGTGGCACGACCTGATAGAGGGAAAGGTGGGAGAGGGCAACATCGTGGGCGATCGCGCCTGTTTTGCGACGACGACGGGACACAACTATGTCTGCGACCTCGAAAAACTCCCGTTCAGCCCCGCCACCGATTGCCTGCAGATAGATCGCCCCGGAGAGCACCCGGCGCATCCGCGTCTCAACGAGGAAAACAACGATCAGTTGGCCTACTTCTCAGGGGCGGGAACCTACGGTCTCACATTGGTAGACCTGTCAAAAGAAGAACCTTCCTACACGCTTCTGCCGCTCACCTCCTTCGAGCCGTTGAGCAACGGCATCGGACCGGACCAGTTCCGGGGGAACACCATTCTGTACATAGAATCTTTCGCCACGCCGGAGGGCAGTTATGAGAACGACTACAAGGCCTGCTTCTACCGCATCGATCTGATGAAGAACTTCTGCTCGCCCGAGATGGAGAGCTTGTCCGGCCGCTACGATCAAGCGTTCAACTCATTCGACGGACATTATCATTTATGGAAAGATTCTTATGGCCCCATTGCCACACTTCGCGACATGGACTGTTATTGTGCAAAGAAGGGATACTGCCCGCTCGCAGACGATCCTTCGTCGGACGACGAACCGGTCGACCTGGATGATGCCAATGTCCTGAACGATGCGGACACCGTGCAAGGTATCTGTGGGAACGGCATCGTCGAAGGGGGAGAACAGTGCGACACGAGGGCCCGGAACGGCGAACCGGGACACTTCTGCACCTCGGCGTGCGTCAATCTCGGCGAACAGCAGTTCGGCCGTATCGCCGACAAGGGGCGGAGCAGTCTTTTTTATACAGGTTCGACCATTAATTTCCAAAGAACCCTTATTGATCGCATTACCGATCTGGAGTGGCAACTCGATATCTCCGGTACTTATTCTTGGCAGGATGCGTACGAACATTGCGAAAAACTGTTGTATGCCCAACACGACGACTGGAGCCTTCCCACACCCCACGAATTGCTTTCCCTCGTGAATCACGACACATACGGTCCTGCCGCCTATGGCATCTTTCCGGATACGCCAGCGGCGAATTTCTGGACCTCCCTGCGCGAGATCGATTATCCCTCTTATGCGTGGTATGTCGAATTCGACACCGGCGATGTCAGTGTCGGGGCGATGACCTACACCAACCATGTCCGCTGTGTCCGGCGTCTCGCACCGCCAGTTGTCCTGTCGGAACGATTCGTTCAGGAGGTTCGTCCCGACGGCAGGATCGTGATGCGGGATGAGCGCACCCGGTTGGACTGGACCGGCGAACCTCCGCAGGAACGCATGTATTTCCAGAACGCAAAGGATTACTGTGCGGCTCTGATATACGGGGGCTACAGTGACTGGGCCCTGCCGGGATTGAATGACCTGATATCGCTTGCCGATTATTCGCGTTACGATCCGGCGTCCGGTTTCCCGGGATTGCCGGCGGGCGATTACATCTGGAGCGATTTCCCGTTCCCCGAGGCCGATTGGTTCCGCGGTGTTTTGTTTCTCCGGCTGGGCGTTGGTTCCTTCTTGATCCACGGGATGCCGGACGCGACGGTGTTGTGTGTCCGCCCCCAAGTTGACAACTTCGTTCTTTCCCCGTAGAATGGGCCGGTCAGAGAGGGCATCAAAAGGAGGCAGGCGATGGAGCGGGGAAAGAAACGGGCCATCTATCCGGGGAGTTTCGACCCGATAACCTTCGGCCACATCGATATCGCCCAGCGGAGTCTCAAGATATTCGATGAACTCATCATCGCGATAGGGGACAACCGCAACAAGGACCCGCTCTTCTCGAAGGCGCAGCGGCTCGCCCAGATCAACGAGATATTCAGCGAGAACGACGCGGTGCAGGCGGTCATGTTCGACGGACTGCTCGTGGACCTCGCTCGTCAACTCGAGGTGTTCACCGTCGTCCGCGGCCTGCGCGCCGTATCCGATTTCGAGTTCGAGTTCCAACTGTCGAGTTTCAACCGGAAGATGGAGCCGCGGGTCGAGTCGTTCTTCATGATGACGAGCGAGAAATATTTCTACATCTCGTCGAGTATGGTGCGGCAGGTGGCGTCGCTCGGCGGAGACATCAGCGATTTCGTGCCGCCCAATGTGAGCGCCGACCTCAAGAACCACCGGCGGTGACAACCGTCACATGAAAGACACCTTCCACTCCCCCGCCAAGATAAATCTGCGGCTTGACATCATCGGTCGCGACGCGGCGACCGGGTACCATTTCCTCGAGATGGTGCTCGCGCCGATATCGCTCGCCGACGAGATGACGGTCGAGGATGCCGATCGGACCGAGGTGGTCACCGTCAACTGCGCCGAAACGATACCGTCCGAAAAGAACATCGTCCATCGCGTCATTCGGGCGGTGGAGGAGGCGGTCGGCGCGCCTCTGCCGCCGCTCAAGGTCACCATCCGGAAAAATATCCCGACCGGCGCCGGCATGGGCGGCGGGTCTGGCAACGGCGCGGCGATGCTCGAATATCTTGACCGCCGGTTCGCCCTCCGTCTCGGTACGGAGCGACTCATGACCATCGGCGCCCGCGTCGGGAGCGATATCCCGTTTTTCCTTGCCCATTCCCCGGCGGTGGTCACCGGGTTCGGCGAGAAGGTGGCGCCGGTCCGGCTGACCGCTTTTCCCTTCCCGACCCTCGTGGTGCACCCCGGCTTCCCGGTCGATACACGGCAGGCGTATGGCCTGTGGGATAAAAAAATGTTGACAAAAAGGGGACCGGTGGATACAAATATCGCCCGCGTGTCCGTTCTCTGTTCTTTGACAGAATGGGTTGATTTCATACGGAACGATCTCGAGGCGCCGGTGCTCGAAGCATACCCGGCGTTGCAGGTCGTTCGGCGACGCCTTACGGAAGAGGGCGCCGCCCGGGTATTCATGACCGGGAGCGGGTCGGCGATGGTCGCCCTGTTCGTGGATGATGCCGCCTGCGGGGCCGCGGAACGCTGTCTCGCCGGGGAGTACCCGTTCGTACGGAAAGTGAAGGTGCTTACATAAACCATTGGGGCGTCGTCAAGCGGAAAGACTCCGGATTTTGATTCCGGCATTCGGGGGTTCGAATCCTCCCGCCCCAGCCATTTTTGAGAGTAAGGAGGAAACCATGGAGACCGTCGGCATGAAAGTGTTCCCGAGGACGCCCGGGAAGAAATATGTCAAAGGGGCCCGGCGCGAAGGGCTCATCCCGATCAATGTGTACGGTAAGTTGCTGAAGGAGAATATCATCGGCTCGGTGGAGCGCGGCAAGATCGTCAAGGCGCTTCGTTCTCCCAAGGGCCACAATGTCCTCGTCTCGCTTGAGACCGCGGAGGGCAAGGCGGTGCTGGCCATCCCGTACCGCATCGACATCGACCCGGTCAAGAATGTCATTGACCACATCGACTTCATGGCCATCAAAGAGGACGAGCCGATAACGGTGCAGGTGCCGCTCCTGAAGAAGGGCCGCTCGCAGGGCGAGATCGTCGGCGGGCGCGTGCTGCAGGTCATCAGCGAAGTGGTGGTCCGGTGCCGTCCGGCCGATATCCCCGAGAGTCTGATGGTCGATGTCACCCCCTATGACATCGGCGATCGAGTGATGGTCAACGACCTGCCGTATCCCCCCGGCGTTACGCCGATGTACCGCGAGAATGTCCCGGCCATCGTCGTCAATAAAGGCCGCGGTCAGATGGCTGACGAAGTGGCCGCCGACGGCGCCGCCAAGCCGGCCGAAGGTGCCGCCGCCGAGGCGAAGCCCGGTGAAGCCGCCGCCGCTCCTGTCGACGACAAGAAGGCCGCCGACGACAAGAAGGCCGCCGGCAAAGGCGACAAAGGGAAAAAGAAATAACGCCCTCCATGCCCTTCCTGCTGGTAGCGGGACTCGGCAACCCCGGGTTCCGTTACGAAAAGACCAGACACAACATCGGGTTCCGCTTCCTCGATACGGTGCAGGAGACCGCCGGGTTCCCTCCGTTCTCCTACGAGAAGAAGTTCCTCGCGTATGTCTCGCGGCTTGATCTGGGGGGGAAACGGGTCCTGCTCCTGAAGCCGGACACCTACATGAACCTTTCGGGTCAGGCGGTCCGCGCCGTCACCGACTATTTCGGCATATCGATCGATGAAACGGTGGTGGTCCACGACGATCTCGACATCCCGTTCGGGACGGTCAAGATGAAGACCGGCGGCGGTGGCGCGGGACACCGCGGGATAGAGTCGGTCATCCAGCACCTGAACGGCGACGCCTTCGCCCGCATCCGGCTCGGCATCGGACGGCCCCCCGATGGGCTGGACGGCAAGGACTATGTGCTCCTGCCCTTCACCGCCGCCGAAGAGGATGCCGTGGCGCGGCTCTGGCGCCCGGTGTGGCCCGACCTGTTCAAGGCCCTCGCCGCGCAGGGGTTCGCGATGGCGGCCAACCGGTTCGCCAACCGCTCCTGCATGCCTCCGCCGCCGGCGCCGGAGGAAAAACCGTCCGCCGGAGAGCCATGATGAGGCCGTTCCACGACGATCCGCTCTTCACGGTGCGCGATGACCGGGAACTTGCCTCGTTCCTCGGCGTTCCCGATATTTCGACCCTTGTCTCCTCTCCGGTCGATCTGATCTGTGAGGCCTTTTCCCGCCTGCCCTACGAGAATCTGACCAAGGTGATCAAGCGGAGCGATGTCATAGCGCCGTCGAGCGCCCAGCGTCTTCCCGACGAGGTCATCGCCGATCATCTCCGGTACGGTACCGGCGGCACCTGCTTTTCGCTGACCGCGGCGCTCATCGCCGTCCTGTCGCGCTTCGGTGTCGCGGCGTGGCCGGTGCTCGCCGATCGCCGGTATGGCACCGATACCCACTGTGCGGTGCTCCTTACCCTGAACGGTACGCCGCACCTGGTGGACCCCGGCTATCTTATCCACCGTCCGGTCGCACTGCCTGATGACGCGGCGCGGCGTTATGAGAACCGGTTCAACACGGTGGAGCTCGCGCCCGCCGGTCCGCAACGGGTCGACCTGTTCACCTTGAGCGGCGCCGATCGCCGGTACCGGCTCACCTACAAGACCGTGGCGGTGGACGGCGCCGCGTTCGCCGCGGCGTGGCAGCGGTCGTTCGCGTGGGAGATGATGACCTATCCGGTGCTGACGCGGGTGACCGCGGCGGCCCACTGCTATCTGCAGGGCACCGAGTTGCGGGTGCGGGAGAACGACCGGACGAGCCGTGTCCGGTTCGACGAAGAACTATCGGGCGAATTCATCGCCCGCCATATCGGCATAGATCCCGCGATCGTCAAACGGGCCTTCGGGGTGTGGGGCCATGGCGCATAGCGTCCCGGTCGACCCGGTCAAATATCTCATCGCGGCGCTCTACCGGCGCGACGCCTTTCCGCCTTCCGTCGAAGGGGCGCTGCAGGAACGCTGGGGCGCGATCGACCTCCGCGGGGAGGAACATCCGTTCGACCTGACCGACTACTACCGGGAGGAGATGGGGGAGGGACTCGTCCGACGGATACTTTCGTTCGAACGGCTCCTGCCGCCGACCGAACTCGTGGCGATGAAACTGGCCTGCAACGATATCGAGGATGCGACCGCTTCGGACGGTAAACGGGCGGTCAACCTTGACTGCGGCTACCTCGATCATCACAAAGTGGTGCTCGCCTCGTGCAAAGGGGCGGGACACAAACTCTACCTCGACAGCGGTGTCTGGGGCGACATGACCTGTCGTTGGCAGAAGGGTGCCTACCGACCGTTCGAGTGGAGTTTCCCCGATTTCAAGGAGGAGCGGTACCGGAAGGAACTCGCGGCGATCCGGGAACGGTATCTTTTCCAACTCAGGCAGGGGAAGACGATATGAACGAAGATTATGCCCTGCTGGACCACGGCGAGGGGAGAAAACTCGAATCGTTCGGCGGCGTCATCATTGATCGTCCCGCGCCTCACGCCGTCGGGCCGCGCCGTCGTCCGGAGCGGTGGATCGACGCGCACGCTGTCTTCTTGAAAGGGGAGGGGTGGCGGCGGCTTCGCCCCTTCGATGAGCCGTGGCGCGCAAAGATCGCCGACATCGTGTTCGAACTCGCGCTCCACGCGCAGGGGCAGGTCGGTGTCTTTCCCGAACAGGCGCCGAATTGGCGGTGGCTGCGCGACATGGTCGTGTCGGCGGACCGCGACCTGACGATACTCAATGTGTTCGCCTACACCGGCGGCGCGACGATCGCGCCGATCTCAACCGGCGCCCCGCACCGCGTGGAGATCTGTCACCTCGACGGCGCGAAGGGGGCGGTGACGATCGCGCGGCGCAACGCCGTGTTGAATGACCTCGGCGACGCGCCGGTCCGCTGGCTGACCGATGATGCGCTGACTTTCATGAAGCGGGAAAAGCGGCGCGGTCGGCGTTACGACGGCATCATTCTCGACCCGCCCGCGTTCGGGCGGGGGGCCGACGGCGGGCAGTGGAAACTCGCCGACAGCCTGCCCGACCTGCTTGCTCTTGCGGCGGACCTTCTGTCCGAGCGCCCGTCACTCTTGCTCCTGTCATGGCATGACCCCGTACTCGTGCCTGCCCGGGCCGTTGCGATGACGCGTGAGGCGCTCACGGGCAAAAGTATCTCTTCGGTGCGGGAACTTGCATTGGCTCTGCCGTGTCGGGGGCATGAATCGCTGGCGGCCGGTCGGTCTATACGGGTCCTGTTCTAGCCGCAGCACCCGCTGCCGCAGGAGTTGTCGTGGCAGTGCGCGTGTTTGGGGAGCGCGCACCCGATCTCGAGCAGTTCTATCTCGAACATCAGAGTCTTTCCGGCGAGCGGGTGGTTGGCGTCGAGCGTCACCTCGTCGCCGGCGATCTCGACGATCGTTGCCGGGAGCGAGCGGCCCATGCCGTCATTGAGGGCGAAGGTCGTGCCGGCCGTCAGCTCGGCGCCTTCGGGGAATCGGTTCTTGGGGACCTTCAGCACGAACTCGTCGAGCCGGTCGCCGTACCCTTCGGCGGGCGGTATGGTCACCTTCTTTATCTCGCCTATCATCATGCCGACGACGGCGTCGTTGAACCCGGGGATGACCATTCCCTCGCCCGTCTTGAAGATGAAGGGCTCGTTCCGCTCGCGTGACGAATCGAACACGCCGCCCTCTTTCAGTTTGCCGATATAGTGAACCTTCACCGTATCGCCGCTGTTGACCTTTGTCATGTCTGCCTCCTGTCAGGTTAGGGAAAAAACAAACGGTGAGGCATCCTATCCACGGTCGGTATGGATTGCAACAATTTTATTTTTTCGTTCACGACAGGAAGCGTTAAAAAAATTGACTTGAACCCCTCTTTGTGATAGGAGCGAACATTCCGTTCTTTTCCGGCGTTCAATAAACCGTGTGACGAGGAGGTACCCTGATGAAAAGACTTCTTTTGGTCGGGTTGGTCGCGGCCGCGCTGTGTGCCGCGTGCACGAACCCGCGCGTCATCAAGCAGATGACGAACCGTGACAGCGACAAGACCTTCAAGGCTATCACCGTGCAGGAGCAGTTCTGTGGCCTGCCGCTGTATGCCGTGGTGAAATGTTCCATGGCGGAGGACGGCGCGCTTTCCCAGTGTCGCCAGATGGCCGTCAACTTCGATTACGAGTAGGGAGGAGGCCATGAAAAAGATCGTAGTATTGTTGCTGTGCCTTTCGCTGTTGGCGACCACCGGCTGTTCGGTGCGGCGCATCCTCATGGCCGCCGAGGATCACCCCACGCGTCAACTCACGAACTTCGAGACGATCGATCAGTACTGGCTCCTGGGCCTGTACCAGGTCGGTGCCCACTACCGCTACTGGACCTGTGTCGACGGCAACGAATCGCTCGACTGCAAGGTCCTGTGCGACAACAAGGAATCCTCCGATCTCGACTGTGTCGGGTTCGGTTTGGGCAAGTAAGGAGGTGATGCCATGAAAAGATATGTTATTCTCGCCATCATCGTCAGCGCCTTGATGACCTCGTGCTATACGCCGCACTGGCTGGTCAGCAACGATTTCAAGGGCACCGACAAGACCTTCAAAGAGTTCTTCGTGCCGGTGGGTAGTGGCGGCATGTTCAGTGAGGACGCTAATATCTTCAATTACAACATCCGCGTCTGCACGATCGACGACAATGCCAATCTGACCCAGTGCGTCGACACGATGGTCATCGGCAATGTGGTCGCCGACAGCAGATACGGCGGCGGCACCTTTTACGCGTATTAGTAAGGGAGAAAGCACATGAAAAAGATAATTCTTCTGAGTCTGCTTGCGCTCATCGTGAGCGCCTGCGCGGTCGAGCGGCGCGCCATCACCGCCCGCCTCCACACCGACAAGATATTCTATGTCGCCTACATGGAATGGCAGGAATCCATCTTCGGCATTTCCGATTATTGCTCGAAGATAAAGCGCTGCAACTTCATGGACAACAACGGTATGGTCTGCATGGACGAGCAGGAAGCCGAACGCATCCTCAATCCCCAGAAGTACGGCGAGATGGCCACCACCGACACCGCTCCCGCGCCTGAGGCGGCTCCCGCTGAAGCGGCTCCCGCCGAGGCGGCTCCTGCTGAAGAGGCGCCGGTCGAAGCCCCCGCTGAAGCCCCCGCCGAGTAAACGGATACTTCTTACCCCACCTTTCCTCCACATACCCTGGAAAATGTTCCTTCATTTTATTTCCTTTTCTTTCGTGGAAAAAGTTGCTTTATGTTTCGAAAAGCAGTAGATAGGATGTCATGTTTTGGGACGGTAATGGTCCTTGCTCTTTTAGTTTTACCTGTAAAAGGAGGTTAGATCATGCGGAAGATGACGGCGTTCTTGGCGGCGATGGTTATGGTCCTTGCGTTCGGTTGCGCGAGCGCTCCCGAAGCGGCTCCGGCCCCGGCTCCGGCCGAACCGGCCCCGGCCGTTGAACCGGCTCCGGCTCCCGAGGCGGCCCCGGCTGAGGCGGCTCCTGCCGAGGCTCCGGCCGAGGCTCCTGCTGAGGCTCCGGCTGAGGCTCCCGCGGCTGAATAAGCCATCCTCGTTCCATTTCTTCGCCCCCGCTTTTGCGGGGGCTTTTTTTTATCAGTTGAGTCGTCCGATGGCGTCGAGGTCGAACCCGGCGCTCTCTCGTGTCGGATAGGGGTCGTAGATGGCGTGGCCGCGACCGTCGATCATCACACCGTTCCCTTTGATGTCGACGATGCGGAGATGGGTTATCGCCGAAAGATCGATCGTTCCGGCGGTCACGGCGGCATTCCCGGCAAGAGTCGCGAGATCGAACGGGGTGCCCCATCCGGCGCGATATTTCCCGGCAAGACCGTCGATGAGCGACGGGTCGAGCGTGCCGTACTCGCCGATCGGGCCGGCGCCGAGATAGGTGGCGTCGAATCGAACGAAATCCTCACCGTTGCTTGATACTTCGACGAAGGCGAGTTCGAGGAAGTCGTCGGCGAAGGAGTTCTCGAATACTGCGATGTCATAGCCCTCGCCGTCGGCGATAGGGCTTTCGAAGGTCAGCGTGATGGCGCCGCCCTCGCCGAGCGAAACGACGGCGCTCGCGTTCCCTTCGGCCGCGCCGAGCGCGTTGGCGGTGTTTTTCCACTGGTCGGTCAGGTTGTCGCCCGGATCGTAGGCGGCGACACCGGTCGCCCACGCGACGATGCGCGGATCATCCTTCGCGACGGCGTGGGAGCCGGCGGTGCCGGCCGCCCCCGTAAAGGTCTTGACGGTGAGTTCGCTCCACGGGTTCTCGTTGCATCCCTTCTCGATGTCGGTCGGGTCCGCGCCGGTCTCCGCCTCGGCCGCCGCCGCCGAGTCTTTGTCGTATGCCATCTGGCAGACATAGAGAACGCCCGCATGCCAGACCCAGTCGATACGGCTCCATTTGCCGGGGTTGTAACTTTTCACCGCGTCGTTCTGCGCGACGAGAAAGTCCTTTTCGTTGTCATACTTCGTGATATGGAACAGTCCCATATCGCCTTGATCCCATGCCGTCTCGGTGATGATGTGGGTGTAACCGAAACCGTCCTCGTAGGTGCCGATGATCTCAAGCGGCGCCTGTTCTTCTTTCTCCTCGTCGCAGGCAAAAAAAAGCGTCAAAAGACAGAGCGCAAGAAGGCCGGTGCGTTTCATGGTCGTTCTCCGTTACCTGTCGTTGTTATCTCCCGTATCCATATCCGGAGCGCCGCGGGGGCGTCCGGTATGGGAGTCGTCGTTACCTTTCCCGTTCCGGTGTCGAGCGCGTTGAGGCGGCTGATGATCGTGTCGTTCTCGGAGCGCTGGTCGAAGAAATATATCCTGCCGGTGAAGGGACTCGCTTCGAGCGGTATCGCCGCGAATACGTTGATGTCGCTCGCGATACGGCGCACCGTTCCGTCGCGCCGGAGCACCTGCAGGTGCCCCCGCCAGTCATCGTCGAACGCGGTGAAGTAGATGTCTCCCTCCGGCGTCACCGCAAGGTCGCCCACCTTGACATTGAGCGGCGAGAGTTCCTCGGTCGTTTCACGCAGTATGACGGTCGTCTCGCCGGTGAACAGATCCACGCGGACGATGCCGCCGTCGCGTGACTGATACGAGCCGGAACAGGAAACAAAGAGCCGATCGGGCGAAAGAAGCGGTTCGACCGCCAATTTTGATGTCGGGTTCGCGAGCGGCAGGACCATCGGTGTGAGCGGTGTCCCGTCCCGTTCGAAGCGGGCGATGCGACCGCCGCGCGAAAGCCAGTTGTCGCCGATCAGTTGTAGCGCGGCGTAGGCGCGGTCACCGTTCCGCAGGAGCGCCGAGGGTGCGGGTCCGATGCCGTCGGGAGCGAAGGGGGCGAGCGGTATCTCGCCCGCCGGCGAGCCCTTTTCGTCGAACAGGAGCAGGCGGTCGAGTTCGTTGGCCGATACGATGTAACGGGCGCCGTTCCAGAGCGCGTCGTGGAAGTTGGCATATCCGGCGACCGGCGAGGGTATCGTCGTGAAGCGGGGCGTCCCTTCGCGCGGCTCGTAGACCCACACCGTGTCGGCGCCGTCGCGACCGACGACCATCAGCCGGTCGCCGGCGGTCGCGAGGGTAAGGTCGGTCCCGTCGGAGCCGCCGAGCGGTACCGGGAATGCGAGTTCGCGCAGGTCATCGAGCCGTTCGTCCGGCGCGATGAGTATGCGGCCCGACCGCGGCGCGTCGTAGCCGGCGGTCGTCGCGATGACGAGGTCAACGGCGACACAGCGCCCCCGGTAGCGGTGCGTCCCGGCGTCACAGAGGATGTCGTCGTCCGGTGTCTCGCCGTCGCAGGTCGCCCGGTAATCGGTGCCGGCGCTGTACTCGATGTCGGCGGGCAGTTCGGGCAGATCGGGGGCGCAGGCGGAGAGGAGAAGCAAGAGGAAAAAGAGTGGCGTCGGTCTCATGGCCGTGCCTCCTCGAAATGGAATCTCATGCCGCCGTATAACGAAAGCCCCGGCGTGCCGTAGCCCCGGACGAGTTCGTAGCGTTCGTCGAAAAGGTTCTCCAGCCGCGCGAAGAGGTCGACGAGCGGGCCGGGACGCACCGTGAGGGCGAGCGACCCGATGACGGCGGGCGGCAGGCGGACGACGGCCGGCTGGTAGGGGTAGCGGTACTCGATATCGTTGCGTGGCCCGATGACGGTGAGCGAGAAGTTGGCGTTGAAGGCGTTATCGGGCGTCCAGTCGGCCCACAGATTCGCGAGGTGAACGGGACGGCGCAGGACCGGGCGGGTGTCGCGCCACCGTCCGCCGTCGTAGGAGACGATCTCCCACGAGTCGGTGTCGGTGAAGGTATAATTCGCCGATATCGTGAACTGCTCGTCGGGCCGGATGACCACGATCGCCTCGACGCCGCGAGCGACGAGCCAGCCGAGGTTCCGGTAGCGTCCGCAGAGCATCCCGTCGCACCCGTAAGAGAACTCGATGAGGTCGCGCGTCTCCTGATAGAAGCCGTTCACCTCCAGCGATACGCGGCGGTCCCAGAACCGCTGTTCGATGCCGCCGTCAAAAGCGAGCGTCTCCTCGGGCCGCAGGAACTCGGAGCCGTACCGGCTGTAAAGTTGAAAGAGCGACGGCGGCTTGAAGGCGCTCCCGGCCCCGGCCCGGAGTCGCGTGTCGGTGGCGGCGACGCGGTAGGCGGCCTCGACGCCGAAGGTGCCGCGCGGTAACATGCGGAGGCGGTCGGTGTCGGCGACGACCGTGGATCCGGCGCTATCGATCGCCGTGTCGTGCGTCCGGTGGATGAACAGGTCGAACCGGCCGCCGGCGGTGAGGTCGAGCCCTTCGACCGGCGAGACGATGTCCTGCAGGTAGAGCCCGAGTCCGTAGGTGTCTTTGCGCCCGATGTCGAGCGCCGTGATATCGTGTTCGCGGTCGGTCCGGTGGTCGCTCCCGCCGAACCCGGCATTGAAGACGAGCCCGGCGCGGAGACGCTGGAGCGGGAGCGCGGTTATGTCGTTGCGCCACGACGCCTCGACCGTCTCGCCGCGGAATCCGGCGTGGCTGAAACCCCACTCGTCCCCTGTGCCGTCGGGCGCGTTGCGGTCGTCGCAGGCATGGTGGGAGACCGCGACGCTCCACGACGGGAGCCACTGTCCGTCGAAGAACGACCCGTCGAGGGAGACCCGTCCGAACAGGCGGTCGCTTTCGAAAGTATGGTTGATGTCGTCGCGGTACCGTCCCGGACCGTTGTCGAGGTCGGTGTCGGCGCTCGCGGCGCGGATCGAGGCGCCGAGCGTGAGATGGTCGGAGAGGAACAGATGGGCGCGGCCGTTCAGCGTGAGAAGGCGCGAGCGGTCCTCCTCAATGTTGCCGTCGTGTCCGGCGGCGGCCGAATAGCCGCCGGTGTCGCGGTAGTATATCGCGGCGGCGTAGTCGCCGTTCTCGGTGCCGCCCCGGAGCGACGCGCCGGTCCGCAGATGGTTGACGGCGATGTGATCGGTCGAAAGGTCCACCAAGCCGCTTTCGCCGGTGAGCGAGAGCGCCGGCCGGCCCCCTCCGCGTTTTGTGACGATGCGGACGACCCCGCTCATCGCGTCGGGGCCGTAGATGACCGCCTGCGGCCCGCGCAGTATCTCGATGCGCGACACTGCGTCGGCGGTGATGTCGGACAGGTCGGCGGCGTTCTCGACCGACAGCGGGTCATTGAGCCGCACCCCGTCGAGGAGGACGAGCGCGTGGCCCGCCTTGCCGCCGCGGATGAAGAGCGAGGTGAGCGCCCCCGCGCCGCCGGCGGTCGCCACATGGATGCCGGGCGTTTCGCGCAGAAGATCGGCGACCTGCCCTTTCTGTTTTTTTTCTATCTCCTTTTCGGTGATGACGGTGGTCGCGCCGGTCGCGGGCGTCTCTTCCGCCTGTTCCGACACCACGGTGCGATAGGGGTTCTCCTCGGCGGCAAGAAGATGGCACAGCAGGAAAAAGATAAGAAAGACACGCACCGGCCTCATCCCTCCGCGGGGCAGTTACCGTTCGACATCCCCCGCCCGGGTATTCTGGCTTGCGGTCACCCTACTTGCCGCCCCTTCCCGCCGGTGTCCGGCAGTGGGTATCGTGCGGCGTTCGTCGCGCTTACAGCTGCGGGACAGCGCCGGTCTTGCACCGGCTTCCCCGCGCGGAGAACGAACCGTCCTTCCTGTATCACACGGTGCGGGCGGTGTCAAGCGCCGGCTTGCTTTTATCGGGCGGGGCGGGTATGCTGAAGGGTCGTCAGGGAGGTATGCGATGGGACGGTATGTGGTCAAACTGGGTTTGCTTGCGGCGGCGCTGTTCCTGTTCGCCTGCGGTGAAGCAAAGAACAGTGACACCGACGATGACGCCATCGTTGATGACGGCGATGCGGTGACCGATGCCGACACGGCGCGGGTATTCACCCAGCGGCGCATCCTCGGCGAAGGGGGCTTCTTCGGCATCTCGGCATCGGCGGGGAATGACGACTATTTCGCCATCGGCGCCCACTACGCGGAACTTTCCGCGACCCCCGGAGAGAACCCCCCGGGCAAGGTCTACCTTTATAAAAAAGGGACGGTGCCGTCGGCGGTGACCGACGCCGAGACGGTGCTGACCCATCCCGATGAGCGGCCCGGCGCCGGGTTCGGCTACACCATCGGCGGCTACTGCGACCTCACCTGCGATGGAACGCCCGACCTCATGGTGGCGGCCCACCTTGACTCGGTCGGCACGACCCCCAACTGTGGCACGATAGCGCTCTTCTTCGGCGGCGACGCCGATCCCGCCACGGCGGTGCTGTCGCTCCCCGACGGGGTTCGCAAGCAGTCCGATGTGATGGGGCAGTCGCTCGCCTGCATCGATATGGACGGCGACGGCTGCGGCGACCTCGTCGCGGGTGGGCAGAACGCCGGGCCGAACGACACCGGACTCATCGCGGTGTGGAAGGGGGCGGCGGGCGGCCCCGCAGCCGAACCGGCGCTCTACCTGGAGGCGCAACTGGCGGAGAACAAGCAGTACCTCGGCGCGTCGCTCGCGGTGGGCGACATCGACGGCGACGGCACGCCCGATCTCGTGGCGGGTGGCTGGGGGCTCAAGAAGGACGCGGAGTCGGCCAACACCGGCGGCGTTTACCTCTATAAAACGGGCGATGACTGGTCGCAGGGTCCATCGGCGACGCTCTTCCCCGAAGATGGAACGACGGCGATAGGCTTCGGCAGTAAGGTCATCGTCTTCACCGCCGATGCGACGACCTACATCGCGGTGATGGCGCCCGATTACCACACGACCGGCGCGGTGTTCGTCTACACCTTCACGGCGGGGGCTTTCACGCTTGTCGCGACGCTCGTTCCGGCCGATAACGATCCTCTCGCCGCCGATCTTGCCGACATCGCCTTCGCGCCCGACTTCGGCGGGAAGGGGAAGGGGGCGCTCCTCGCGGGGCACAAGTACTACGGCGCCGATTCGACCGGCGCGGTGACGGCATATCCCTTCCCGGCGGGGACACCGGCGCTCCTGCGGCCCGAGCCGCCGGTGGCGGGCGACACCTTCGGCGCGATGGTGCAGGGCATCGGCGACATCAACGGCGACGGGCTTTCCGACATCGTGGTCGGGACGCCGGAACATATCGAGGGGGACTTTGAGACCGGGACGCAGCCGGGCGGCATCGTCCTTTTCTACTGACAGGCCCGGCCGCTTGTTGACATTTTATAGAAATTATGTCACCATCGGTACAGTTCGGGTTGCAAGAGGAGACCATGGTTCTTAATTTGCCGCACCTTTTTACTCGCGAAGATGCCTTGAACGCAGGGTTCACGCGAAGAGACCTCGCAAGAAAGATGCAGGAGCGCCTTATCATGCGACTCGCGCACGGACTCTACCTTGATGCAACGACCGGCATTCCCGCTGAACATATCGACTTCGTAGTCGCGCAGTACAAGTTCGGAAAAAGCGCCGCGATAGGCGGTCTGACCGCACTCTTTTATCATGGCCTCATCAACCAACCGCCGCAGCAGGTCTGGGTCATCGTGCCACCGGAGATACGGACCAAAGACAGGAGATACCGCTTGATCCGGACGCAAGGACGGCTCGATATCGGATTCGAGACGCATGGGCTGTTCCGTATCTGCGATATCAACCGCACCCTCGCCGAGGCATTCAAATTCGCGTCGAAGGTAGGTCTGATAAATGCAATCGGGGCAACGACCCGGGCGATAAAAGAAAAAAAGACGACTTTCCCGGAGATTATGGCCATGGCCCGGGAACTGGGCTATGAAAAGGCCGTCTTGAAACATTGGGAGGCCCTTGCCGGCATAGGGGAGAGCGCATGAACCGGACAACGGAACAGATTCGTTCACGATTACTCGCCATATCGACAGCGGAACAGGTCGCGTACCAGCATATCCAAACAATGTTCCTGCTCGAACGGATGGTCGCTCGACTTACCCGGGAACCGGTTCTTTTCGATCATATCATTTTCAAGGGCGGATATGTCGCTCTCAGGGCATTTCACTCCCCGCGCTACACTATGGATCTCGACGCGCTGGTCAGCGGCGCCGACCTCGACGGCACCGGAAAGGCCGCGATCGCGGCGATAGAGGCGACCAATGATGACGGCACCTGGTTCAAATATGAGAAAGAAGCGGAACTTCGAACGCTGGGGGAATATGGCGGTATCCGATATTTTTTCAGGGGCGGTATCGGCGAGATGCCCGAAAAGTATGTGAAAGCGCAATCGCTGCATCTTGATCTGGCGATAGGGGATGTCGTGATCCCCGCGCCGGAGGTCTGTTCCCTCACGGCGCTCGTCGACGAACGACCGCTGACCTGGAGGATATACACCATTGAATCGGCCTCCGCCGAGAAGTTGCACACGCTTCTGGTGCGCGGTTCGGACAACTCCCGCTCCAAAGATGTGTACGATCTCCATCGTTTCCTGCCGCAATGCCGATTGTCGGTTTTGAAAGAGGCGATCGCCGCGACCTTTGCCTCGCGCGGCGACCGGTTGCCGGGGCGGTTGAAACCGGTGATCGGTGCGATAGATCGCGCTCTCTTGGGGAAGGGATGGAAGAGCATGACGGCCGGGTTGGCCGAATCCGTTCCGCTCGACGAGGCGTTTGACATCATCCTGAAATATTGCGGGGCGCTCGATGAGCTACTTTGAGACCGGGACGCAGCCGGGCGGCATCGTCCTTTTCTACTAGTGGGATCGTTATGAGAAACATTTTACTCTTGTCGTTGATCTTCTTTTTCGGCGTGCTTTCTGCCGCCGATGAATGCGATGTGCCGATAAAGGTGAAAGACGTCGAAGCGTTTTATAAGTTCATAGAAGTTGAGTCCATCAAAGTTTGCGGGAAGGAGCACTGCGAAATTAAAATAAACAAAACCACGAGAGATGTCATTATTGGAAGCAACTGCGATCAGTTCTGTTCTTTGTATAATGAGACTGGCATTGACAAAATGGTTAGAGAATGCGAGAAGATAAAGCCAGAGTTTGTTGCTTGGGCAAAGAAAACATTCAACGAGAAGGAACGGATTTTCTATGCATATATACGACTGGCACCCGATATTCCTTGTTCGATTATGGTGCTAGATGGTCCAAGTAAGAAAATTTATTACAGCCCGAGAACGAGGGAAGTGTTTATGGAGGGCGATGGAAAATGTCCATGGGGTTGTGGCAAGCAAAAACCGAAAGAAACAAAATGATTGAATTGCTTTTGTCTCCGGCAATCGCTATGCTGTGACGAACTAGGACGAGGGCCTTTGCGATGGAACTCATCAGCCAGCATGTGAAAGGCATCATGGAGGAGTGCAAGCGCCGCGCCCGCGCCGCCGGCCTCTCCTTCGACAACGAATCGCTCGAATACATCGTCACCAACCGCGACATGATCGAACTGTCGCCCAAGGTCATGATCCCGACCCTCTACGACTACTGGGCCAACGATGTCGAGGTGCTCAAGGAGCAGGGCAAGTACAAACTCTACCCGTCGAACCCCTACGAAACGGTCATCAACTCGCGCCCCGCGATCTCGTTCTACAACGACAACAACCCCGACTGGCTCAATGTCATGATCTTCTACCATGTCCTCGGCCATGTCGACATGTTCCAGAACAATATCCTCTTCAAGAACACCTGGAACGACGACTTCGTCGGGCAGGCGCTCGCCGACAAACGGCTCATCGCGAACCTGCGGAGCGAATACGGCCGCTGGGTCGACTATGTGATAGAATTCGCGCGCGGCATCGACAACATCACCGGCTACTTCTCCGAGATGGCCGAGCGCGAATATCCCGCCGAACTCGATCCTTCTGCGCGGACCGCCTTCTACTTCGGCCCGTTCCTGCAGGAGCTCGTGAAACTGCCGACGGCCGACTACTACCGCGAACTGGATAAGTATAACAAATTGGTGGACGAGAAGGGGACCGCGGCCGAAGAGCTGTTCTTCACCGAGGTGCGCGGCCGCTATCCCGAGTTCGTCGCGAAGTTCGAGCGGCAGGGAGCAAAGAAAGAGACGCGCTACCACGACCTCCTGCAGTTCATCCACGACCGCTCGCCGTTCCTCAAGAAAGAGGAGAACGGCTGGATGCGGTCGGTGCTCCAGATCGTCCGCAACACGGCGCTCTACTTCCAGCCGCAGATCCGTTCGAAGATACTCAACGAGGGGTGGGCGAGTTACTGGCACGAGGAACTGTTCCTGCGCGACGAGCGGATCGTCGGCCACGAATCGGACTACGCCCGGGTCAACTCCGGAGTGACGAGCATCAGCCGCGTCGGGCTCAACCCGTACGCCGTCGGCCTCCGGCTCATCCGCTGGGTCGAGGAACTGGCCGACAAGGGAAAGATGTCGCGCCGTTTCCAGCAGATACACGACGCGAACCTCCGCGAGGCGTTCAACGAAAAGACCGGCGCCGGGAAGAAGGCGATATTCGCCCTGCGCGACAACTTCAGCGACTTCATGCTCATCAACACCTTCGTCGATCAGGAGTTCGTCGACCGGTTCGACCTGTTCGTCGTGGGCAAGCGGCTTGATGAGGCGCGCGGCGTCTGGCAGTACTACATCAAGTCGCGCAAGGCCGACGACTACAAGCAGATGCTCCTCGAACACCTCTACCATCCGCCGGTCATCGAGGTGGCCGAGGAACGGACCAGCGACAAGTGCCTCGCGCTCACCCACCGGTTCGAGGGGAAACAACTGGTGAAGGATTTCATCGGCGAAACCCTCATCGGCATCGAGTTCCTCTGGGGCGGCGAGGTGACGCTCGACACCACCGAGATAACGCTCAAGAAACCCGAAAATGAGGGCGACGCCCCCGAACGCGAATACCATCCGGTCCGCTACCACTGCGCGAACCGCAAGATAGTGAGAGAAACGCTCTGAGAAAGAACAACAGGAGGTCCGGTACATGAGAACGCATACCTGCGGAGAACTCCGGCTGACCGATGCCGGTAAAGGCGCGACGCTGTCGGGCTGGGTCGTATCGAAGCGCGAATTCGGTCCCTTCATCTTCATCATGCTGTGGGACCGCTACGGCCAGACGCAGGTGGTCTTCGAGGAACCGCTCCTCGTCGAGGAGGCGAAGAAACTGTCGCTGGAGGATGTCGTAAAGGTCGAAGGGTTCGTCCGCGACCGCGGCGACAATCGCACCGACAAATACCCGACCGGCGCGATAGAGGTGAAGGCGGCGTCGCTTGAACTACTCAACCCCAGTAAGCCGCTCCCCTACGACCACCGCAAGGAGGCGGCCGATACGCTGAAACTCAAATACCGCTACCTCGATATCCGCAAGTCGGAACTGCTCCAGACGCTCGTCGCCCGCTCGAAGATGGCCAAGGCGGTGCGCGACTACATGGACGGGCAGGCTTTCGTCGAGGTCGAAACGCCGATACTCGGCAAGTCGACCCCCGAGGGGGCGAAGGAATATCTGGTTCCGAGCCGGCTGCACCACGGGCTGTTCTATTCCCTGCCGCAGTCGCCGCAGTCGTTCAAACAGATATGCATGATCGGCGGTATCGATCGCTACTATCAGATGGCCAAGTGTTTCCGCGACGAAGACCTGCGCGCCGACCGCCAGCCCGAATTCACCCAGATAGACATCGAGATGTCCTTCATCACCGAGGACGACATCATGACGCTGTCGGAAGGGCTCATCGCCCATCTGTTCAAGGCGGCAAAGGGTATCGATATCCCGCGTCCCTTCAAACGGATGCCCTACCGCGAGGCGATGGAGCGTTACGGTTCCGACAAGCCCGACACCCGCTACGGGCTCGAGTTCATCGATATGCGCGATACCTTCCGCGCTTCAGGCTTCAATGCCTTTAAAACGGCGGCCGAGGACCCGAAAAAGAGCGTGAAGGCGATAGTGCTCGAAGGTAAGGGGGCCGAACTCTCCAAGAATCGCATCAAGGCGATGGAGAAGGATGTGCAGGGCGACGGCGCGAAGGGTCTGGCGTGGGTGAAGAAAGAGAACGGCGCGCTCGACAGTCCGCTCCTCAAGTTCTTCTCGCCCGCCGAACTGGAAAGACTCTCGGCGCTCATTCCCGACGGCGCGGTGATGTTCCTCATCGCCGACGAAACGGGGATCGTCCGGACGGCGCTCGGCAATCTGCGGCGGCGGCTTGCGGCCGAATTCAACCTGTACGACAAGAACGGCTTCGCCTTCCTGTGGGTCACCGAGTTTCCCGCATTCGAACACAGTGCGGAAGAGGATAAATGGGTCGCGACGCACCATCCCTTCACCGACTTCGACCTCGAAACGGCGCGGAAGGGCGACATGGCCCATGTGTCGAGCCGCGCCTACGACATGGTGATAAACGGCTACGAGGTGGGGGGCGGTTCCATCCGCATCCACAACACCGCCAAGCAGGCGGAGGTATTCAAACTGCTCGGCATCGAACCGCAGGAGGCGCAGGAGAAGTTCGGGTTCCTGCTCGAAGCGCTTGAACTCGGCGCTCCGCCGCACGGCGGCATCGCCTTCGGGTTCGACCGGCTCGTGATGATACTGACCGGCATCGACAACATTCGCTCGGTCATCGCCTTCCCCAAGACGACGAGCGCGTCCTGCCTCATGACCGGCAGTCCTTCGGGCGTGTCTCAGAAACAACTCGACGAACTGGCCATCAAGCCGGTCGGCTGACGACCGTCGCCGTATAACGGTTCCCTTTACATTTCGGGACTATTCGCTATGATGTCCCCGTTCAAACGGAGGATGTCCCGACCATGGGGAACAACCCGGCGACCGGTCCGTTGACCGGAGTAAAGACCCGCGACGAGGCGCGGACGAAGGAGCCGTCGCTCTACCGCGTTCTTCTGCACAACGACGACTTCACGACGATGGACTTCGTGGTGCAGATACTCGTGCAGGTGTTCCAGCGGTCGGCGGCCGAGGCGACGCAACTTATGCTCGATGTTCACCACAAAGGGGTCGGCACCGCGGGCGTCTACACCTACGATATCGCGATGTCCAAGGTGATACAGGCGCATCAACTGGCGGAGGAACACCGGTTCCCGCTTCGCTGTACCGTCGAAAAGGCGTGAGGTGGCCATGAAACTCGATCGGAAACTCAACAACATCATTCTCGGCGCCTTTTACGAGGCGAAGCAGGGCAAGCACGAGTTCGTGACGCCGGAGCATGTCCTGTATTCGCTCCTGTTCTCGCAGGAAGGCATGGAGATCATCGAGGGGGTCGGCGGCAACATCGAGGTGCTGCGCGGCGAGGTCAAGAAGTTCCTCGAAACGATGGTGCCGCGCGTCGCGTCGGGCGAACTGCTGCAGTCCTATTCGTTCCAGCACCTGCTCGAACTCGCGGCCCACCGCGCGAGTTCGGCGGGCAAGAAGCAGGTCGAGGTGACCGATATCGTCGTGTCGCTGTTCGACTGCGAGGAGAGTCACGCCGCCTATTACCTGACGCGGCAGGGGATCGAGCAGTTCGATGTCATGAAGTTCATATCCCACGGGCTCGGCGCGCTCAGCGAAGAGGTGGCGCACGAACACGAACAGACCGATCGGGAGGCGGCCCGCCCGCCGCGCAAAAAGGAAAAGGATCGTGATCGGGAGAAGGATGAGGGCGAGCCCAAGGGGGGCATCGAATCGTACGCGGTCGATCTCACCGCGCTCGCCGAGAAGAAGGCGCTGGAGCCGCTCATCGGTCGCGCCGACATACTGACGCGCACCATGCAGGTGCTCTGCCGCAAAACGAAGAACAACCCCATCGTCGTCGGTGAGCCGGGGGTCGGCAAGACCGCCATCAGCGAGGGGCTCGCCCAGCGCATCGTCGCGGGGACCGTGCCCGCGCCGCTCAAGGATCACCGGATGTTCCGGATAGACATGGGCTCGATGCTCGCCGGGACCAAGTACCGCGGCGACTTCGAGGCGCGCATGAAAAAGGTCCTGAGTTCGCTCGCCCAGCGCGAGAAGGTCATCATCGTGATAGACGAGATACATACCATCGTCGGCGCGGGTGCCGTGTCGGGCGGCTCGATGGATGCGTCGAACCTGCTCAAACCCATCCTCACCACCGGACGGCTCAAGTGCATCGGTTCGACCACCCACGAGGAGTACCGCAAATATTTCGAAAAGGACCGCGCGCTCAGCCGCCGGTTCCAGAAGATCGATCTGCCCGAGACGACCATAGAGGAGACGGTCGACATACTCAAAGGGATACGCTCCCGTTACGAGGAATACCATGCGGTCAAGTACACCGACGACGCGCTCCGCGCGGCGGCCGAACTGTCGGCCCGGTATGTCACCGAACGGTTCCTCCCCGACAAGGCGATAGACCTCGTCGATGAGGCGGGTGCCTTCACCCGCATATCGGGAGAGGATCGCAAGACCATCGAGGTGTCGGACATCGAACGGGTGGTGGCGCTCGTCGCGCGGATACCCGAAAAGACGGTGAGTTCGGGCGAAGGGGAGAAACTGCAGGGGCTCGAGTCGGCGCTGAGACGGCAGATATTCGGTCAGGACGGTGCGGTGCATGCGGTCGTCGAGGCGATCAAACGGTCGCGCGCCGGCTTCGGGCGGCCCGAACGGCCGGTGGCGTCATTCCTCTTCATCGGCCCGACCGGCGTCGGCAAGACCGAACTGGCGCGGCAACTCGCCCGCGAACTCGGCGTCACGCTCCACCGGTTCGACATGTCGGAGTATCAGGAAAAGCATACCGTGAGCCGGCTCGTCGGCGCGCCGCCCGGCTATGTGGGCTACGAGGAGGGAGGGCTCCTCACCGAGACGATACGCAAGACGCCGCACGCGGTGCTCCTGCTCGACGAGATAGAGAAGGCGCACGCCGACATCTACAACACGCTCCTGCAGATCATGGACTACGCGACGCTCACCGACAACGCGGGGCGCAAGGCCGATTTCCGCAATGTCATCATCATCATGACCTCGAACGCCGGCGCGCGCGAGATCGGCAAGGCGGTCCCCGGGTTCGGCGAGCGGGCGCTGGATGGCGGTGAACTTGACCGCGCCGTCGAGCGGATATTCTCGCCCGAGTTCCGTAACCGGCTCGACCGCGTCGTCCGGTTCGAGCGGCTCGACCTCGACATCATCACCGACATCGTGAAGAAGCAGATAGCGGAATTCGCCGAGCAGTTGCGCGAGAAGAAGGTCGAACTCACCGTCACCGCGGCGGCTTACCGCCATCTCGCCGAGCGCGGGTTCTCGAAGGAGTTCGGCGCCCGCGAGGTGGGGCGGCTCATACAGGAAGAGGTCAAGGACTTCTTCGTGGACGAGGTGCTGTTCGGGCGTCTTCGCAACGGCGGCAAGGCCCGCGCGATATTCCGTGGCGGCCGGTTCTCCATCGAGGTGGTCTCCTGACCCATGGTCTACCAGATAACCCGTGACCGCATCGCCTTTCCCGACCCGCGGCTCGCCGAGGATGACGGCCTGCTCGCCATCGGCGGCGATCTTTCGGTCGATCGGCTTCTCGCCGCCTACCGGCAGGGGATCTACCCGTGGTACACCGACGAATATCCGATACTCTGGTGGAGCCCCGATCCACGGTTCGTCCTTTTCCCGGAGGAACTCAAGGTGTCGCGGTCGATCGCCAAAATCCTGCGGCATAACGACTTCCGGGTGACGGTCAACCGGGCCTTCCGGCAGGTCGTTCGATCCTGCGCCAAGGTGCCGCGCCGCGGACAGCAGGGGACCTGGATAACGGCCGACATGATAGCGGCCTACCAGCGGCTGTTCGAAAAAGGCCATGCCGTCAGCGTCGAATCGTGGCTGGGTGACGAACTGGCGGGCGGGCTCTACGGCGTCATCATCGGGCGGTGTTTCTTCGGCGAGTCAATGTTCGCGTGGGAACCGAACGCGTCGAAGATCGCCTTCGTCAAGTTCGTCGGATTTTTGAGGGAGAACGGCATCCGCGTCATAGACTGTCAGATGCGCACCGCGCACCTCGAGCGGTTCGGTGGCCGGTTCATACCGCTCGCGCACTTTCTCGACATACTTTCCGGTGGTTGTGACGAACCGATGCCCGTCTGGCCCGTTTCCCTGTGGCCCGAAAAAACTTGAAGCGATTTTTCCGCACGATATAATACACCGTCTTTGCGCGATAACCGAATGAGGAGGGTATCATGAAATGGTTCACGATGATCGCCGTCCCGGCGATGTTCACGGTCCTGTTCCTTTCCTGCGAGGGGACCAAGACCACCACACAGGACAAGGACATTCCCCTCGGCGATGAGGACTCGCTTCTTACCGACGAGTCGGTGACCGACGAGGAGGAGCCCGAGGGCGAGGAGACGGTCAAGGATGACGGTCCGGTCGCCAAGGACGACGGCCCGGTGGCCAAGGATGACGGCCCGGTGGTGACCGATGATGCTCCGGTGGTGACCGATGACGGCACGGTCGAACCGGATGAGGATATCGTGGTGACCGACGACATCGTCACCGACGATGTGGTGACCGATGATGTCGTTACCGACGATGTGGTCACTGACGATGTGGTGACCGATGATGTTCAGCCCGACGACGATCAGATAGGGACCTTCACGATCGGCTGGTGTAACCTGCAGTACCCGGCGGATGCCACGGCAACGCAGGGCGACCATGTGACCTTCTATGCCCGCCTCTACATCGCAGGGCTGACCGACCTGACCGCCGAGGTCGATACCAACGCGCAGGTCATCGGCCAGTTGAGCGGGAACCCCTCATCGGGCGTCGATGCGGCGACCTGGCCCGCCGACGGCTGGCTCGATCTGTTACCCAATCCGGACAATGAGACGGCGGTGGCCATCGGTAACAACGATGAATACATGCTCGAGGTCCCGGTCATGGCCGACCCCGGTGTCATGGACATCACGGTACGATTCTCGGGTGACGGTGGTGCCACCTGGACCTACTGCAACGCGAACCGCGAGGGGAGCGCGGGATACAACGGCACCGACGCCGAAAATCCGTACGACCCCGCGAAACACGGCCACCTGACGGTCGAGGCGGCCTACGAAGATCCGTGCGACGGGGACAACCCCTGCGATGAACCGAACCGTTCGGTCTGCACAGACGCGAATACGGATGGCGTCGCCGAGTGCGGGTGCGACGAGAACTATACGCTTGACGGCGGCGACACCTGTATCAACGAGAAATTCGTCGACTGCGCCGCGAACCCGTCCAAGCCGCAGAACAGCCACGATGTCATAACGCAGGTGAAGATAAACTACACGACGCTTGGCGACTGGGGCGACCCCGAACTGTGCACCGATTGGGACTGCAATGCGACCCACCATTGGAACGAGGACGCGGAGGCCTGCCTTGAGACGCTTACGATCGGCTGGTGCAACACCCAGTGGCCGACCGATGCGTCGTGGTACCGCGGCGAGGAGGTCGCGGTCTACGGGCGTCTCTATATCGCGGGGACCACCGATCAGACTCTTGATGTGGATGAGGCGCCCCAACTTATCGTGCAGATCGGCTCGTCGCCGACCGGGACGAGTGCGACCGACTGGATGTACTGGGGAGCGATGGAGCCGAATCCCGACAGTAGTGTCGCTCCCGGCATAGGCGAGGATGAGGACGAGTACCGGTACATCGGCGCGGTGATCGAATCGCTCGGCGACTGGGACCACCTCGTCCGCGTGTCGGGCGACAGTGGCGCGACCTGGACCTACTGCAACGCGAATCGTCCGGGTGATGGGTATAACGGGACCGACTCGGACAATCCGTACGATCTTACCAAGAACGGCCACTTCACGGTGACCAGTCCGTGCGGCGAAGGGTTCTGCAACGAAGCGAACAAGACGGTCTGCGACGACAGCGACAGTGAGCCGTTCTACACCTGCTCCTGCGACGAACACTACAACGACAACGATGCCGATGGCGACTGCGATCTCGATACCCAACTGGTCGCCTGCACCAATTCTCTTCCTGCGAACGCTGTCTGGCGCACGGAAGGGATATACGGCGGCGGCAAACTGACGCAGACATGGAATGATGGCTGGGAACCGGAGGCCGATACCTGCCCGTGGGATTGCGATGACGGCTATCATCAGGAAGGCGAGACCTGCGTTTCGAATGATCCGCGGACCGCGCCGTGTGTCGACAACAAACCGTCGTTGAACAGCCACTGGGTCGCCGAGGGCGACTACAACGGGGACGGCACGGTGAATCAAACGTGGACCGGGACGGCGTGGCAGCCGCCGGCCGACGAATGTCCGTGGGCATGCGATGTCGACCATCATTTCAGATATGATCCGTTATGGGGGCCGTTCTGCGATCCCGACACGCGGACGGTCGCCTGCACCAACGAACTCCCCTTGGGTGCACAATGGACCGCAGGTGGGGTGTATGACGGTGAGGGGAACCTGACCCAGACATGGGATGCGGGTGTTTGGGGTCCGGCGACCGACACCTGCCCGTCGGAGTGTCCGTCGGATACTCACTGGAACGGCGCAGCCTGCGCTCCTAACAGCCGGTTCGTGGGGTGTGGTTTCGATCTTCCGGCGAACGCGACATGGGTGGCGGACCTGCCGACATATGATGGTTTTGGTAACTTGAACCAGACCTGGAATCCTGAGACCACGGAATATGAGCCGGGCGACATGACCTGTCCGTTCAATTGCACCGAGCCGGGTTACCACCCGAACACCGAGGTCAACAAATGCCTGCTGACCTATGCGGTCGGCTGGTGCAACACGCAGTCGCCGACCTTTCATAACGGGATGTTCGATTCCTGGCTCGATGTGTACGGACAGTTGTGGATAGACGGCGTGACCAACCTCAGCGATATCAACAATACCGAGCACACGATAGCGCCCTACCTGCCGCAGATAAAGGCGCAACTGGGTGCCGGTCGCCGCGACACCACGCCGGGCGTAGATAAATGGGACTGGCTGGACGCCATCCCGAACGAGGATTACGGCAACAACGACGAGTACATGCTCCATGTGCAGTTGCATCTTCCTCCCGCGCTCTACGATTATGCCTACCGTTTCTCGGGCGACAGCGGTCAGACATGGACCTACTGCGACCTGAACGGGAGCGGTGACGGCTACCAGATCGCGAATGCGGGCAAACTCACGGTCATGTGCGCTGGAAATAGTGATTGCACCGAAAGCCCCGATGGTCCGATATGCGCTCCGTGGCAGATGTGCGTGGAGTGTATGACTGGTACCGATTGCGAGTCGTGGGAACAGTGCAACGGGGCGTTCGCGTGCGAACCGCAGGACGGGCGTTGCAATGAGAACGCCGATTGCGCCGACGAGGTCGGCCTGCCGGTGTGCGACACGGCGAATCACGATTGCGTCGACAATAAGCCAGCCAGCACAACTGTTGACGATGCGAACGACACCTTTGATTGGGCGTATGTGCCGGGTTATACCGATGTGAGTTGGTATGAATGTACGGTGGATGGCGGTGCCAACTGGGTTGCCTGCGGTGCCAAGCCGCTTCTTGTCGGGAACTACGACCTTGCGATTGACATGGTCGGAGTTCGCTTCGTTGGTGACGATCCGGTGCCGCAGAGCAGTGGTGTGTTCAACGAGGTTGCGTTCACCATCAAGGTTCCTAACGGTGATTTTGAAACATGGAGTAATGGCACCGTGCCGGATTTCTGGACTTTCGATGGAGAAGTTGGTGTTGTGCGAGAGTCGACCATTGTTCGCAATGGCAATTCCTCTGTGAAGCTGATCAGACTTATTGATAACAATGCCAACACCGATTTTATGTCCGATTTTGTCCCGGTGACGGAGGGTGCTGCGTACGCGATCACCTTCTATTATTTTGACGATAATACCAATGCCCGCGGCTCATTGTATTATTCATTTTATAATGCCTCCCAGGTAATGATAGGAAGCATTTTCTACACGAACATATACACGGATGATGATCCCATCAACTGGCAAACCATTTCTGCTACACCGACCGCTCCTGCCGGCGCTGCTTTCCTTAGGGTTGGTACCCGTGTTTACAAAAATGCCTCAGGCGGAACTGTAACAGGAGGTTTTGTTTATCTGGACGATGTTATGGTCGTGAAGCAGTAAGGTCCGTTTGTTATTTCCCGAACAGTTCGAAGTAACTTTCCGCCACCGTTCCGGGGGCGAACTCTTTCATGATGTGTTCGCGGCCTGCCGTTGAAAGGTGATTGCGGGCTTCGGGATCGTTCAGGAGCGCCGCGACCTTCGCCGCGAAAAAGGCGGTGTCGAAGGGCGGTATCACGACGCCGGTCTTGCCTTCGATGATATTCTCCGCGAGCGGCCCGACACCGAACACGACCGGCACCGCGCCGCAGGATGCTGCCTCGATCGGGGTCAGCCCGAAACTCTCGGCCTGCGACGGGAAGAGCAGGATATCGGCGGCGCTGTAGAGGAGCGGCAGATCGCCCGTTGGCAGATAGCCGGTGCTATGGACCTTGATATGACGGTAGGCGGTCGGGAAGGGGAGTTTGCCCTTGCCCGAAACGACAAGATGGACCGGTGCGGCGAGTTGTTCATCGAGCCGTTGCAGGATGTCACACAGAAGGTCGCCCCCCTTGAGCCGGTTGTCGAGATGCTCGGCGGCGAACAGAAGTACCGGAGCATGGTCGGTAATGCCGAATCGCTTCCGTGCCGAGTTTTTGTCCTGTGGGTTGAAGATGTCCGCCGGTATGCCGTGCGGTATGCGGACGATGCGGTGATGCGCGGTGAGCGGGCTTTTGCGCAGGATGTCCTCCATCCAGCGCGAGGCGACGATGAAGACCGGTCTCACCTCGTCATAGATGCGCCGTTTCCCCTCGGCGAGTTTCTTGGTTCGATCGCTCCCGAGCGAGGGATAGGTGTCGAGGCGGGGGCAGTTCCCGCAGGCATCCTGCCAGTTCGAGCAATCGATGGGCGCCATGCAGTGTCCCGTGACGGGCCACAGGTCGTGGACCAGCCAGTAGAGCGGGGCGATACGGGCCAGTTCCGACATGAGCGAAAGCGGGAAGTAGCCGCTGTGGATGTTGTTGAGTACGATACGATCAGGCTTCAGCGCGTGGGCCATCCGCCGTATCGCCGGGCCGGAGAAGGGGAAACAGAGTCCTTCGGCGCCGAACCGGCGCGTCATGCGGTCGATCGCCTCCTCGATGAGCCAGCCGTAGCGACCGCGGGTCGCATAGACATTCGACAGGCCGCTTTTCCGCTTGGCGACGATGAAATAATTCTCGGTGCCGAGTTTCGCAACGCCGTCGGCGATCCGCATCATCGCGGTCGCCGCACCGCCGCCCGCGTCGCTTTTGTTGATGAACAGGATGCGCATCGAAACTCCATTACTGACGGTGAAGTATCATGGCGTACGGGTATGAAGTCAATTTTTAGGGGAGAGGAGGGCTACTTGTGTTCCGATGTGATGATCGGATGAGGCATGCCGTTCGTGTCGACGAGTTTGTCGTACAGCGCCGTTTCCTCGTACAGGGAAGCGCGGAAGAACGCGACGAGCAGGCCGCCGACAAGCGTCCGGAAGGTCGCTTTTTGAGCATCGTCCCCGCCGCTGCACACCGAACAGGTCATGCCGCAGGCGCCGAGGTCGTCGGCGTCTATCATGTCCATGTGGCCGACACTGCCCGCGATAAGATGCCAGGCCGGGGAGGGGAAGTTGGGGTAGAATATGCCGGCGCTATTGGAATCGGCCGGAGCGCAGGCCTGAAAGCCGGTCGGTCCCTTTTCGGTGCCGACGGCGGCCGAAGGCGCATCGTAGGTCATGGGGCCGGTGATGGCGTGCGGATCGCTCGTGGCGGTGGAATTGGTGTCGACCGGGTCTATACCCATGGCGGCATGGAACTCGGCGGGCGTTTTCAGTATCATGCGCCACGATATCTTCGACCCGCGCGAATGACCGGTCAGTCCGAATCTCGTGAAGTCGGGCACCGCGCTTCCGGTGTGCGTGGCGAGTTTCGGCTTTACCCAGTCGGCGATGAGGGCGAGGATCTTGTCGGCCTCGACGATGCTGTTGTCGCCGCCGATGAGACTCTGTTTCAACTGGGGAGAGACAATGATGAACCCATGGCTTGCGAGTTGCGTGAGTATCTGGTCGTAATAGATGTTCTTGAGTTGGAAGCCGTGCACGAAGTTGATGTAGGGATACGTGCCCGCCTCGGCCGGATAGAAGATGCGGACGGCCTGCGCGTTGCCGTCGGCGTTCTCGGCGACATCCTTCTGAAGCACGACATGAGGCCCCGGCGCATACACATCGACCGTCGCGGCGTCCTCGTCGGGGGTTGTCGTGTCGTCGGTCTCGATACTGCTATCATCATCGACCGTATCGTCGCCTGCCGGCATATCGGCGTCGGGATCGACGGTACAGCCGCTGACATCGTAGCCGGAGCAGTCGCTTTTGCAGGTTGCCCAGCCGCCGAGGTAGGCGCTGTCTATCTGCGCGCACTCCTTGGCGTCGCCGTCACAGATCTCTCCGGTGTCGGTCACGCCGTTGCCACAGTTCACGGGCGTGGTGTCATCGGTCGGGACGGTGTTGTCAATCGCGGTGTCGTCGGTCACGACCTCGTCGCTGCCGGCGGTCTCGTCGTTCGCCGGTTGGTTATCGGTCTTTGCTACATTTTTGCTGTCACAGGCGGACAGGACCGCGATAAGGAACAACAGGGGTATGCCGAAGAGTATCGCTTTCATGACTCGCCTCCGTAGAGAGATCATTTTATCTGTTCCACTGCGGCTATCGTATCGGCGGTGTCGCCGGTGCCGTCGTACACATAGTTGTGGGCATCGGCGTCGTCGAACAGATGTGCTTTCAGATACATCCCGGCCCAACGCGCGTTGGTCTCGACACCGAGCGCCTGATCGGTCGTCGGCACATTGCTGTCGGCGGCCGCGCCCGCCGGATTGTTCATGTCGCAGATGCCGTAGTGATTCATCCCGTCCAGCGCGACGAACACGACCGGGGTGCCGGTGGTCTTATCGAGCGTTTTAAGCGTGTCATCGTATTTCGCCTTGCCGTCTATGCGCCCCTGCAGAAAGATGGTGGGTATGTTGCGAGTGTTGAATGCCGAAACAGTGCCGATGATCGGCATGACGGTGTTGGTGCCGTACAGAATGCCGGCGGCCAGTTCGAGCGGCGCTTGATAGGAGCCGGAGCAGGTCGGTTGAGAGCAGGTGTTACCGATAATGCCCACTGCGGCCATGCCGCCGTTGCTATGGCCCATGACGGCGACCTTAGCTATATTCACCCGCTGAAAGAGCGGCGACGCGCCATCGGTCGTCGCGGCCTTGACGAAATCCCACACGGCGTTGAACGCCTTGTTCTCCGTCATGTTCGTCCCGGAGAAACTGTCGTGATTCGGTATCGCTACGACGATCCCGTATGAGGAAAGTATCTTTGCAAAGTTACTGTAAAAACCTTTGTCGACCTTGGCTCCCTGCATGAAGATGGCAGTGTAGAGAGTGTCGCTTGACGACGCGTTCGGGATATAGAGATCGACCGGATCACTACCGACCGTTATCGCATACTGACAGCCGCCGTCGTAAAGGGCATGTTCCCCTTTGACGACTGTGTAGGGTGCGCCGGTGCAGGAGGGAAGAGGAGCGTCATCGTCGGAGATCGTCGTATCGTCCGTTTCGACAAGACCATCATCGTCGGTCGTATCGTCGCCCGCCGGGATATCGGCGTCGGGGTCAAGGGTACACGACGAGACATCGTAGCCGGAGCAGTCGGTCTTGCAGGTGGCCCAGCCGCCGATGTAGGCGCTGTTTATCTGCGCGCATTCCTTGGCGTCGCCGTCGCAGGCCTCGCCGGTGTCGGTCACGCCATTGCCGCAGTTCACGGGGGTGGTGTCGTCGGTCGGAACGGTGTTGTCGGTCACGGTATCATCGGTCACGACCTCGTCGCCGCCGGCGGTCTCGTCGTTCCCCGGCTGGTTATCGGTCTTGGTGCCGCTCCCGCTGTCGCATGAGGCAACAAGGGAAAGGAACGCTACCGCTGCCACCGTGATACAAAGACTCTTCCGCATGGTCACTCCTCCTGCTAAAAAAGAAAAAAACACAGTATCTAGACCTACGCTACCGGCAAAAAGTTTCCTGTCAAGCAGTTTTCCTCTCCTTAAATATATAGTGCGCGGGAGCGATGCCTTTATAGACGCTTCCGGCTGTCGAGTATGAAAGTGACCGGTCCATCGTTCACGAGCGCCACCTGCATATGGGCGCCGAAGGAGCCGGTCGCGACCGTTGCGCCGAGAGCCGAAAGTTTTTTGACGAAAAGGTCGAAAAGCGGGGATGCCTCATCGGGCGGCATCGCGGTGTCGAAGGAGGGGCGGCGTCCCTTGCGTATGTCGGCGGCGAGCGTGAACTGGCTCACCGCGAGTATCGCCCCGCCGATTTCGAGCACCGAGCGGTTCATCTTCCCTTCATCATCAGGGAATATGCGCAATTCGACGCACTTGCGGGCGATATGATCCAGATCGTTATCGCCATCGCCTTTTTCAAGGCCTGCAAGGATGAGCAGTCCCGGACCTGTCTCGGCGATGATATGTTGTTCGACCGTGACCGAAGCGCGGGAAACGCGCTGAAGGACGGCGATCATGAACTACCCGTTCTCGATGACGGTGCCGGTCGTGCCGGCGAGCGCCTCGGTCAGTTTCGATTCGGAGGTGATGATGACCTTGCGGTCCCGGAACGCCTCGGCGAAATCTATGGCCGCCTGTATCTTCGGTCCCATGCTGCCCGCCGGGAACTCGCCCTGCGCGAGATAACTTTTCGCCTCGCGCACCGACATCCGGTCTATCCAGGTGGGGTTGCCCGATTTGAAATTGATGGCGACCTTCTCGACGCCGGTGAGTATGACGACGATGTCGGCCTGTATCGAGCGCGCGATCATGACCGAGGCGAGATCCTTGTCGATGACCGCGTCGATGCCGGCGAGATGCCCCGTTTTGTCGCGATAGACCGGGATGCCGCCGCCGCCGCCGGTGATGACGGTGAAGCCGTGATCGAGAAGCGAGGTGAGCGCCTCGGGGTTCACCATGCGGAGCGGCATCGGCGAGGGAACGACGCGCCGATAGCCGCGCCCGGCGTCCTCGACCATCTTCCAACCGCTCTTCATTTTGGCTATCGCCTTCTCCTGCGTGTAGAAGGGGCCGACCGGTTTGGTCGGCTTCGAGAAGGCGGGATCGCTCGGGTTCACCTCTATCTGAGTGACGAGCGTCGCGATACGCGGCCGGACACCCGCCTTGGTGAGCCGGTTGACAAGTCCCTGCTCGATCATGTAGCCCATGCTCCCCTGTGTGTCGGCGACACAGACGACGAGAGGATCGGGGAACACCTCGGTCGCTGCCATCTCGTTGCGTATCAGTCGCGCGCCGGCCTGCGGGCCGTTGCCGTGCGTGACGACGACCTGATGGCCTTCCGTTATGAGTTTCACGATGCCGTCGACCGAGTTCTCTATGTTGCGCAACTGCTCCTCGGGCGTCCCTTTCTCTCCGGGCTTGATGAGCGCGTTGCCGCCGAGCGCGATGACTATCTTCACGAAGGACCTCCTTCAAAAAAAGAAAAGAGGGTCGTGACACCCTCTTTTCCCGTGGATCTTGCGGTGCGATCTACTTCTTGAAAAGTTTTTCCTTTATCGCGGTCTCGATGACCTTCTCGAACCCTGCGCGGCATTTGAGCGCGTAGTCGACACGGACGACGGGTTTGTTCGCCTTCACGAGACGGGACAGGTCGATCGGCGTGCCGGAGAGTACAAGGTCGGCCGGCGTGTTGTTGATCGTCGTTTCGAGGTCCTTCTTCTGTTCGGCCGAATAGCCCATCGCGGGGAGTATGCCTTCGCCGATGTTCGGATACACCTCGTAGGTATACTTTATCTTGCCGACGGCGTGCGGGCGCGGGTCGGCCATCTTCTTCGCGCCGAACCGTTTCGCGGCGACCGACGCGGCGCCGATCTTCATCTCGCCGTGGGTGAGCGTCGGGCCGTCCTCGACGACGAGCACGAGTTTGTCCTTGATGTCGCCCGACACGGTGAGTTCGCTGTCGGCCTCGACCACTTTAGCGTTCGGGGCGAGCCGTTTGATGTTGTCGCGCACGGTCTTGATCCCCTCGGGAGACGCCGAGTCCATCTTGTTGATGACCACCACATCGGCCATGCGAAGGTTCGCCTCTCCCGGGTAGTAGTTCTCTTCATGCCCCGGACGCAGCGGGTCGACGACGACTATCTTGAGATCGCTTTCGAAGAACGGCATGTCGTTGTTGCCGCCGTCCCAGAGGATGACATCGGGGTTGTCGCTCTTCTCGGCGGTGCGAAGTATCGCCTCGTAGTCGACGCCGGAATAGATGATGTTGCCGGCGGCGATATGCGGCTCGTACTCTTCCATCTCCTCGATGGTGCAACGATGCTTTTCAAGGTCGGCTATCTCGGCGTAGCGCTGTACCTTCTGCGCGACGAGGTCGCCGTACGGCATCGGGTGCCGCACCGCGACGACCTTCTTGCCCATCTTCTTGAAGATGTCGTACACGAAGCGTGTGGTCTGCGATTTGCCGCAACCGGTGCGTATAGCGCAGATGCTGATGACCGGCTTCACCGATCTCACTTTGGTCTTTTCGTAGCCGATGAGTTTGAAATCGGCGCCGAGCGCATTGACGAGCGCGCTGCGATTCATCACATACTTGTAGGTGACATCGCTGTAGGCGAAGACGACCTCGTCGACCTTGTGCTCCTTGATGAGTTTCGGGAGATCGGCCTCGTCGTATATCGGGATCCCGTTCGGATAGAGCGGACCGGCAAGTTCCGCGGGATACTTGCGATCGTTGATGTCGGGGATCTGCGCCGCGGTGAACGCGACGATCTCGCACCCGTCGCAGTTGCGATACACGGTGTTGAAGTTGTGGAAATCTCTTCCGGCGGCGCCCATGATGATGATCTTCTTTTTCTTCGCCATGATCTTCTCCTTCAGGCTGAAGTGTTGTTAAATCACGGCCGGACACTGTCTACGGCGAATCGACGATAACAGGAAAAAGGTCAAAGTCAAGGAAACGAAAATCGCGATATCGCGTGAAATTTTTTGTGTTTATCGCGTTAAAAAATTGACTTCGTTTTCTTATAGTTGATAGTATGAACCCGGTTGGCCCGTTTGAACGATGACAAGAGGGAGAAGTAGATGTCCGCGAAGTTCAGATACCTGTTGCCGGTGCTTCTGGTCTCGTCTTTTCTGTGCGCCGCTCCCACGATAGCCGTACTTCCCATCGGTGCCAACAGCGACGCGAAAGAGGATGCGGCCGGCGAAGTGTTCAAAAAAGCGAAACCCGCGCTTTCCTCCGTCAAGGGGCTTGCGATCGACGCACTCTCTAAACAGGAGAAGCGCGCTGTTCTCGACTGTGAGGGAGAGGTCTCGTGCATGCATCGCGCCGTCAGGCAGAATGGTAGCGATTACTACATCATCCCGGTGGTCGCCCGTTACAACGAGGACGATGATGAGGTCACCATAGAACTTTATTTCTACAACGGCAACGAGTCGGTCAAGGACTCGGAGCGCATCGGGCCCGCGACGCCTAAGAAGGCGGCGAAACTGTTCTCCTCCGTGATCGAGAATTTCGTTGCGAAAGCGATAAAGCGCGAATCGCGCCTGAAGGAGAAAGAAGAGTCGACGGCGAAGAAAAGCAAAAAGTACCAGAGCGGAAGCGAGGAGATAGAGGCGCTGGTCGCCGATGCGGAGCGGGAACAGGAAGAGGAGACGCCCAAGGACCATGCCGCGAAAGGATACCGCGCCTATCGGGAAGGTGACCTTAAGGCGGCCGAACAGTATTTCGAACGGGCCGGCAAGAAGAATGTGAAGGCAAAGAAGATCGCCGAAGCGATCCGCGATATCGCGAAAAAGAAACGCGATGCCGATGCCTTTGTGGAGCAGAAGCGTTTCGATGACGCCATCCGTGTCATCGAGGAGATAGAGAAAAAAGATCTCGGCATTCGCACGCTGGGGCATCAGGAAGGTGTGTTCAGCACCGAGAAGCGCTCCCGCGTTCTGTATGAGGATCCTTCCCGTAGCGACATGGAGAAGGTCGAAAAGATACATCAGAAGTTCGTCAAGAAGATCGCCGAGGCTCGGCAGGCGAAACTGCAGAAGGTCGCCGAGGTCGAGAAGGCGCTGAACGAAAAGATCCTCGTCCGCGAGAAGAAGATCGCGCAGTTCGTTGAAGAGGACAAACAACAGGACCTGAAGGAAAAGGAGACCGAGGCGGCGCTGAAGAAACGCATCGGCGATCTCCGATACAAATGGGAGAAGGAGGACAGCGAACTCGAGCAGCAGATCGTTGCGCTGGAAAGCAAACTGACCATGCTCGAGCAGAAGGAGAAGGGCGTCATCAAGGTGTCGACCGAAAAGCGCGACAAGGAGAAAGCGGACGAATTCGCGGCGGTCGACAAGAAGTACAAGGAGGACCGTAAGAAACTGGACGCCGAACGGGAAGTGTTCTTCAACAAACAGAAAGAGGATCTGGGTAAGGGGGGCGACAAGATCGAAAAGGAGGTGGCCGCCCTTTCCAAGCAGAAGAAAGAGAAAGAGGACAAGATCGTTGAGATAGATAAGAAGATACAGGACGCGATCGATGAGTTCGATAAGACCGACAAATCCAAACAGGGGGAGAACGAATCGGTCAAGATGAAGAACGAGGATGATGACCGCAAATTCCTCGTCGATGTCGAAAAGGAGTACCAGAAGAAATTCGACGAACTCAACCAGCGCCTGTCGGAATTCGATTCGAAGGAAAGCCTCAAAAAAGAGGATCTCACGAAGTTCGACAAGGAGATAGAAGAATATATGTCGAAGAACGCCGAAGAGATGGGGAAGATACAGGAGGCGTTGGAAAAAGAGAGGACCGATCTGGAGAAGGCCTACAACGAAAAGAAGGCCGCGGCTCAGACCGATTTTGATACCAAGTACAAGGCGAAACTCGACGAACTTACCGCCAAAAAGACCGATATCGATGCGAAGATCGCGTCCTGGGACGCCGACACCGATAAGATGAAACAGGAAAAAGAAGCGGCCCTTACCGCCGAGAACAAAGCGGGAGACGCGAAGAAGGAACTGGCCAAGATAGACAAGGATCGCAAGGCCGAGAAGGCGAAACTGGAAAAGGAACAGAAGAAGGTGACGGGCGATCTGGCGGCCCACGAAAAAGGGAAGGAAGAAGCGCAGATGAACGCTATCATGGCGATCGACATGGAGTTCGAGGCGAAATTCGCGGACATTGACACCCGGCAGGTCAAGGACAACGACCGGCTCAATAAACTCAACAATGATTTCCGTAAAAAGAAACTCGAGGAGAAAAAAAGATACGAAGAGAGTTTCCAGCGGTTCCTTAAGGACAAGGACGCCTACCGCAAGAACATCGAGAAACTCATAGAGTCCGCCCAGAAGGAGCGCGATGCGAAGATCGCGAAACGGAAAGAGGACCGCGAAAGACTTGCGCAGGGATGGTCCGGTGATCGCGAGAAGGCGAAGCAGGCGCTCGACCGGAAGTTGGACCCCGACCGCAAGATGAAGGAACGCCTCGCCAAGGAGATCGAAGATATCACGATGAAGATCGAACAGGTCAACGCGAAATGGGCGAAGGACCAGGAGGACCTGCGCGTAAAACAGCAGGAGGCGGCCGACAAGTTCACCGCCAACTGGAAGGAGCGCAGTGAGGCGCTGGAGAAGGGCTATGCTGAAAACAAAGAGGCGGTCGTCAAGAAATACGAGAAGATAGAGACCGACGAGAAGAACGCGAACAAAGACATGAAGACGAAGGTGGAGCAGGACATAGATGCGCTCCTGAAGGAGAAGAATCGTCGCAAGGAAAATCGCCAGACCCAGCTCAATACCGAAAAGAACACCTGGGAGGATCAGAAGAAGAAATGGGCCGCCGACAAGGAACAGCGTAAGATCGATCTTGACAAGTTCAAGGTGACCTCGGATGAGGAGATCAAGGCGGAAAGGAACCGTATCATCGAGAAGAAGAGGGATATAGAGAAGAAGTACGAAGAGACCATCAAGGCCATCAACGACGAAGAGACATCCCAGATACAGGCGCAGTTCAAGGATGTGTCGAAAGAGGTCTCAAAACTGGAGGTGACCCCGTCGAAAATGACTATCGACATCGAGGCGATGAAGGCGGATACCCTCGCGCGCCAAGGCCTCCTGTATCTTCAAAAGGAGGATCTTATCGCGTCGCGTCGTGCCTTTGTCAACGCCCTCTATCTGGATCGTGAGAGCCGGACGGCCATCGACGGCCTCAAGGCGATAGAGACCACGGCGAAATCGATGTACTGGAAAGCGTACGGGCTCCGCGACACCAACAAGAAGGACGCCCAGAAGATACTGGAGACCCTGATAAAGACCCTGATGCCGAGCAGTGAATATTTCATAAAGGCGAAAACGGCTCTCGAGGAGATCAAGTAACCCGGTAACCAAGAAATGGAGGAACCCATGGTGTGCTGCAAAAAGGCTCCCAAGAAGACGGCGAAGAAGGTCGTTAAGAAGGCGGTGAAGAAGGTCGTCAAGAAAGTGGCGAAGAAGCCGGCGAAGAAGGTCGTCAAGAAAGTGGCGAAGAAGCCGGTGAAGAAGGTCGCCAAGAAAGTGGCGAAGAAAACCGTCAAGAAAGCCAAGAAGTAGTCTCCCGATCCCCGCTACATTATCTTTGGGACGCCTCTTTTGCGGGGCGTTCTTTTGTCTTGAAAGATTCAGAAGGTAAGTTTTACATTACCCATGATGGTGTTGCCGGTCATGGATCTTCTTTCGGCGACGCCGGCGAGTTTGATGTCATGTGTCTGCATCTGTATCCACTGAAAGCCGAGGGTGAGGCGCTCGAAGAAGGTGTAAAAGGCGGAGACCCAGAGCGCATCGTTGTTGAAATAAAGAGGCGCGGCCCCCGATTGCTTTTCATCAGGGTCCTCCGAACTGTAGCCGACATGCAGGGCGAGTTCCTTCAGCGGCTTCATGGTGAGTTGCGCCCACCAGCCCAGAGCGCGTTGACTGCCGGTGACGCGGCGGGTCGTCGCGTCGATGTCCTCAGTGATGATCGAACCGCCGAACACGCCGAAGGTGTCGAGATTCTGTCCCCAGAAGAATTTCCCCGCCACCTCCGCGTACTGGTGTGACAGTTTCAGCGAGGAGACGACGAGTCCGACATCGGCCATGCCGCCGGTATACCGGATGTCTTTCTTGTTGAGATAGACCCCGCCTTTGTAGTTCTCGCGGCCCCACACACCGCCGACGGCGAAGAGCAGGTCGATATCGGAGAAGCGTCCGCTCAGGGAGAGTTGTCCGTGCAGTTGCGGGATGTGCGATGCGTCGCCGGCGTCGATATTAACCTCGAGGAACGAGTTGCGGTTCGCCGACGCGCCGGTCATGGCGCGCGCCGCAGCGATCTGTGCGGTGAAGGCGAAGGTCTCGGCGAATCGTTGGGTGAAATATATCTCGGCGAGCGGCATCCGTTGCCAGAGGTTCCCGATGCCCCAGCCGCAGGCGGGGTTGATGAGGGCGGGCCATACATTGGGAAGCGCCGTCGCCCAAGTTTGCCCCGCCTTGAAGCCGAGCGTCGAGTCGCCCCAGGTCTTGCTGAGATCCATGAGAGCGTGACGCAGGCGGATGCCGGGGTAACTTTCGGCATAGCCGGTGTCGGCCATGTTGGCGACGAAATCAATCTCCAGCGTCGCGGTCAGCGTGACCGCTTCAAGGCGCGGGAACAGTATCTTGGTCCCGAGCCGGGAGCCCTTGGCGGTGACGCCGGTGGTACTCTGCCCCCGGTCGGACACATAGAGCGGCAGATCGTTGCCGACGAAAAGAGAATCGTTCGCCCAGCCGATCATCTCGATGAAGCCGTAGGGCGCGAACGCTATCGGCTCTTTCTCCTTTTTCCCCGGTGAAGCGGGCTCAGGTCTCTTCGTGTCAAGGCCCTTGTTCTCTTCGACGAGTCGTCGCTGTTCTTCCTCGGTATCACGCATCTGCCGCTCGATCGCCTGAAGGCGGTCTTCCAACGGTGCGGGCGGCGCGACCTTCGCGCGCGCCTCCTCCTGCGCCGGGAGGGTCTGATAGCCCCCCAATAGGATAAAGGCGAGGATGGCGGGTAACGATGTTCTCATCTGAAGACCTCCTTGAAGACAACGGAACGGCCCATGCTACAAAAAAGAAAAAGGCAAGTCAAGAGCGGTGAAAAAAGCCACGGCGCCCGCCGTTTTGTTGACAAGGGGAAGCGGCCCGATATGCTCGATATACGGGTTTTCCGCCGAAAGACCGTTAGGGATATACCAAGAAGCACATGGTCACGGTTCCTGATGATCGACAACTGATACGGGACGCCAAGAACGGCGATATTCCTTCCTTCGAGACGCTCGTGCGTCGCCATCACCGCACGCTCTACCGGTTCGCCCTCGGCATAACGCATGGCGATGAACAGGAGGCGGCCGATATCCTGCAGGAGGGGCTCGTCAAGGCCTTCCTCAATATCGGCCGGTTCGAGGAGCGTTCGAGTTTCTCCTCGTGGCTTTGGCGCATCATCCGTAATGAATTCCTTGACCGCTTACGGCGCGAACGGATCGAGACGGTCCCGCTTGAAGAGGGAGAAGGACCGGCGGGAGGCGCCCCGCAGGATACCCCCGAAAGCGACCTCGTGAACGAGGAACGGCGCCGGGCGCTTCTCCGTCTGGTCGCCGCGCTCCCCGAAAAGTATTCGGAGATAGTGATACTTGTCGAACTCATGGAACTTTCCTACGAGGATGCGGCGGACTATCTGGGTATCCCGGTCGGATCGGTCCGGAGCCGTCTGTCGCGGGCGCGGGAACGATTGACCGGACTGGTCGAGAAAAATATGGAACTTTTCGGGGCGGACCCCCGTCACACGGGTTGAAGGAGGCCGGTATGATAGACGAACGTAACAAACAGGCGGAACGACTCGTCACCGGTCTCCTTTCTTCATCGAGATTTCCCGACAAGGCGCTACCTGACGACTTCGAGCCAATGCTCCACCGCCGCATCGTGGAAGCGGCGGCGACCCGGCCGGAGCCGGTGCCCCGCTGGACGGCGTTCCTCCGTCCCGTCCTTGTCTCGGTCGCCTTCGTCGCCGTGTTCGCCGTCGGTATCTGGGTCGGCCGGTCGGCCCCGGAAAAGATCGAAGAAAGCAGACCGGTGGCACAACAAGTTGAGCCCCAGAGCCTTGCCCCGCAGACGGTGATCGCCAAGACGGTCGTGAAGCGCGGCGAGCCGGTCACCATCCGGTTGGTGTATGATTCCATAAAGGATATCGACGATGTCCGCTTCACCATCGTCCTTGACGATGGCGTCAAGTTCCGGTCGGGCGATCCGGAGATAGCCGCCACCGGAAAACTTGAATGGACCGGTGCCCTTGCCGCTGGTCGCAACGAGATACCGGTGGTCGTTTTTTCCGACGATGTCGGCGAACGGGTGATACGGGCCCATGCCCGTTTCAACGGAAGCGTTGTCGAGAATGTCATCACCCTTTTGGTGAAGGAGGAGACCCATGCGTAACGCCTTGCTCGCGATACTGTTCCTTTCTCTCCTGCCTATCCTCCCGCTTGCGGCGCAGGAGGACCAACCGGTCAAGCCCTCCTCCGAGATCGAGCCGGGGAAGGACGCTCCCGGATGGGAGGCGCGTTTCAGAAAAGAGAAGGGTAAAGAGCATGCCGAAGAAAAGAAAGAACGCCGCAAGGAGATGAAAAAGGAAAAGAAGAAAGAGCATAAGGAAGAAGATCGCGACCAGAAAAAAGAACAGCGTCACGAGCGGAAACGAGAACACTCTGAACATCGCTAGGAAAAAGCAACACGCCTGATGAGATCCCGCCTGTTCCTCATCGCCGCGACCACCGTGGCTTTTTCTTTTTTTGTCCATGCGGAGGTGACCTTCGAAGGCGATATCGCGTTCGGTGGTTCCTACAACAGCAATATGGCGCTCCTCTCGCCCGAGGACCGCGTGACGATGGATGCGCGAAAGACGGGACTCGATGTCTTCTCGCTCGACCTCGATGCGTTCCTGACACTGATACCCGCCGACATCTTTTCTTTGGAATACACCCTTTTCGCGGTGGTCCCGCCCCATCCGGCGCACATATCCTATGCGTTCTTCAATCACTCGCTCGCGGCGCTCTTTGTCCATGAATTCGACGAGATCGATATCAGTTACGGGGTGGAATTGGGCCATCTGCTGGTCGGCTTCGAGAACCGGCTCCTTGAACCGCAGGTGTTGTTCGACCTTTTCTGGTACGCCCGAGAATCGCTATCCTATTATCTGAGCGGTTCCTTTTCCTATGCGGCAAGTCTGGATCGCGAGTATGCGTATCTTACCGCGCCCGGTTTTCGTTTCGAGAACGGCGTCTACATCTACCCGGTCAGCGGTGACCGTAGTTTTATCTCGGTCGGAGTGGGGGAGCGGATGTTCTTTTTCGGTGAGGACCATATCCTTTCGCCGGAGCCGCCCGCGTCGCCCGAACCCGAAGTGTGGGCTCGTCGCGATCTCTCGGAGACCTATCTGCGTCTAAAGGGTAAATACATCTATGAGGGCTTCAGCGCCGAGGCATCGGTGCGCTATGGCTTCATATGCTATCTGGGGGCCGATCGGTGGCGGGGGACACCGGAACTGCCGCTGTCTACCGTCGAACACGAAAAGACCCGGATGGATCATGCTCTGCGTCTCAAGGCACTCCTAGAATATCGTTTCACCGAAGTGTTCTCCCTGCAGGCCTATTACCAATATCTGATGAATTTCTCCAACATGGGCAAGGATCCCGCCGACTACGAGAACGATACCTTTGACCAGCACGCAACGGGCCTGATGCTCCGTTTCGTGTTCTAGCCGATCCCGCTTCGGAAAAAAACCTCTTGATTTCGGTGGAATGGGCGATATACTGCCCGATGTCAGCATGGTTTGTTAGGAGGGAGGTCCTCATGAGATGGTTCCTGTTCCCGCTTTGTCTTATCGTAGCGATCGCCTGTAGCGATAAGGTCGCCAAGATAACGCCGCAGGATGGTGACACGATCTGGTCGGATAGTGATCTGCTGGTCGACGGCGATGAACTGCTCGTCGACGGGCCGGTGAGCGACACCGCTGGGCCCGATACCGATAAGGGCGTGACCGACGATGCCGTCGTTATTCCCGATGGCGACACGGTCGTCACCGATATCCCCGTTACGCCCGATGAGGCGACCGACGACGATTCCCTGCTGTCCGATGATCCCGCGACGGATGATCCCGTGACGGATGACTTCGTCCCCGACAATGTGCAGCCGGACTCCGACACCGCGCCGTTCTGCGGTGACGGGATAAAGAACGGTATCGAGGCGTGTGACGACGGTCTTGCCAATAACGGCAAATATGGCTATTGCAACGCCATCTGCACCGGGCCCGGCCCGCACTGCGGCGACGGCAACGAGGATACCGGCTATGAAGAGTGCGACCATGGCGAGGAGAACAACGGCACCTACGGCTACTGCAAGGATGATTGCTCCGGTATGGGACCCTACTGCGGTGACGGCGTCACCCAAGACGATGAAGGGGAACTGTGCGATGACGGAGAACTGTTGAACGGCACCTACGACCATTGCAATGATACCTGCTCGGGCGATGGTCCCTACTGTGGCGACGGCACGGTCGATACCGACAATGAGGAATGCGATAAGAACAAGGATCAGTATTGTGTGGGGAAGGAAGGCAGTTGCGGCGGTGGTGCACAGTACCGGCTCCGTGAATGCGATAACGATACCTGCACATGGACCGATTGGTCGAACTGCGGCTACAGCGACGGGCAGGATGCCGATCCCTATCCTCTCAATGACGGCGACTGCCCCGATCCCTGCTGATATCTCTCCCGTACACTTTTTTTACCCTTAACGCGCTGATAGGTGAGCCTGTCTTGTGATAAAAAAAAAAGCGGGCGGGCCGGAAGGCCCGCCCTATCTTGGGGGTGGGAGGGACAGATCCTTACAGAGTGCCGGTGAAGAAGGTGCGGAACTCCTCGACGATCGGGTTGCCATCATCGCCCATGACCCCCCTCGTCACGATGAGCCCGTACTCTACTCCGGGGCCAAAACTGCCGGTCGCTGTGAAGCGGACGACCGGATAGCTGTCGACCGTTTCGATGGTGAAGAGGCCGGGCAGAACAACGCCGCTTTCGACCTCATAGATGAATATGGTCGTCCCATCGGCGGTAAGCGCGTCGATCGCCTCGGAGAAGTAGAGGTCTATCACCTGTCCGCCGGCGAGGTCTATGTCGGCGCACAGCGGCATCGGCCCGGCATCATCGCCGCCGAGGGTGTCGAAGGCGCTGGTGAAGTCGGCGCCGAGCGTGTTGCCGGCAAGATCGGCGACGGTCGAAGCGATGGCGAGCGTGTAATCGGTCTCGTCGTGCAGGTCGTTCGGAAGCGGCACAAAGGTGACGCGACGGGAGGAGGAGTCGAGCGCGAGGCAGCCGAACACATCGTTCTCGGCGTCGGCGCCGCAGGCGGGAGGCGTGCCGCGGGTCACCCGGAATGTGCCGTCGGTCGAGACGGTGCTCCGGGTTATCGTCGAAAGGGTCATCATTTCGCTGAATCGTGCCTTGATGACCGCATCGACGCTGACGCCGGTGGCGAAATCGGCGGGACGCACCGAGGCGGGTATGACGGAAGGAAGAGTGGTTTCGACATTGAAATAGGCGTTGTAGGTGCCGGCATAGGCATTCCCGGCCGTATCGGTGACGCCGGTGATCGTGAGCGTATAGGGGTTGCCCGCGGAGGAAAGAGCCGCTTTCGGGGTCAGAACGGCGAGAGAGCCGGCGACATCCAGCGTAAGCGCTTTGACCGCATTATCCTTGTCGGTCAGTGTTACCGTGGTGCCGTCGGTGAAGGAGGCGGGATCCATCGCTTCGTTGAAACTGACACGGATAGCCGGTTTTGCCGTAATGTCGGGGGTGGGGGTGCCGCTGATCGTGGAGAGGGCCAGCAAGACCCCGGTGTCGTTGTGAGCCCGCGCCACGACGCCGCCGGGTGCGGTGTTCTCAACGGTGAAGTTCGTCACCGTGTCCGCATCGGTCGAGGCGATGGTGTAGATGTTCGCTATCCGCTTCTTTCGGACGGTCAATTGTATCGCGCCGGCGCCGGACCGGATGAATCGGGTCGGGTATATCTCGGCCACATTGCCGGTCTGTTCCGGCACGAAGTAGAGAGCGAACGGTATCGGGTCAAGGAGGGCCCATGCGAGGCCGCTCTGGGTGGCGGCGAAGGGGATGTCCAGCGTGACGCTGGTGTCGCTGTCGACCGTGAGGATGGTGCGACGACCGTTGTTTCCCGCCGTGCCCGAACCGCTCGTGCGGATGACCTTGCCGACATCCCCGGGGGCGAAGGTGCCCGCCGTCCCGACGGTGAAGGTGGGGCTGTTGATGGTGACCGTTCCGTTCGCGCCGCTCTTGTTGATCTGGTCGAGATAGATCGAGTCGTCGTTGATGCTCGCCGGCGCCATGCTGTACTTGTGGTTGGGACCGCCGTCGGGCCAGTTGATGGTGAAGTGCTGGTGTCCCTTGACCGCCGCGGCGCCAGCCGGCGCTATGGTGAGCGCGGTGTCCGGGGTGATGGCGCTCGTCGCCGGTGCGTTGCCGATGTCGTTCCATGACTTCATCGCGGCGATGACCGGGTTGCCGCGATAGTCCCAGACCCCTTCGGTCACATACAGATAGGCGAGGGTCGTGCCGTTCACGAGCGCCGGGGTCGGTATCACCATGAGACTGGTCGGATGGGCCGATTCCATAGCGGTGAGCGAGGTGTTGAGTTCTCCGCCCTGTATGAGGTACAGGGTATCCTGAGAAACGCTGTCGCGATGGATCGGCCGCGAGAAGATGACGATCGGATTCTCGAGGACATTGGTGCCGGCCGATTCGGGCGAGAACCGGATGTGGGTCTCGGGGCTCGTGATGAAGGTGTAGCGCGATATGCCGGCGAAGGGGTTACCGTCGGCGGCGCGGAGATAGTCGGTGGTGTTGCGGTAGGTCCGGCCCTTGATGATCAGGCGGTGATGGTCGCGGTCATCGGTGATGCGCCACGCGATGTCGCTTTCGGCGTTCGTGAAGGTGGTATCGGTCGTGAGGGTGTTCCCCGTCTCGTTGACGCCGGTGATGATCGCCTTGACGGTGTTCCCCGCCAGCGTGCCGTAGAGGACGAGGTATTTGCCGAGGTCGCGATAGGTGGCCACGCGGTAGTTGTCGGCGGTCTTCGGTATCGTGACGATGTTCGATCCGGCGGTGACCGCGGCGTGGAAGCCGAGATACTCGCTGTGATGGATGAGGCGCTTCGCGTGCTTCACATGTATCTCGGTGTCGTCGTTCTCGGTCGTGATGTCGAGATCGCCCGGCGCCCAGTAACGGGACCAGTTGAGATCGGTGGTCGTCGCGGTGAAGGTGATGCCCGCCAGCGTCACGGTCCGGTCGTCGACGACCGAAGCGATGGCGTAAAGGCCGTCCGCCGCCTCGGTGCCGAACAGGTCTATCAACTTCCCTTCGTCGCGTCCCGCGAGGAAGGTCCCTATCTTGGCGACGGTGAACTGCGAGGATGCGGCGGTCACCGAGCCGTCGGTCCCGCGGTCGTCCTCGAGCAGGATGGTATCGCCGTTCGCCGACGCCGGGTCTATCTTTTCGCGGAAGGCGATGATGAACTCGGCGTTGACCGGTACCTCGGTGGCGCCGCTCAGGTTGGTGAGTCCGACCACCGCATTCTGATACTTCGTGCCGAGTATGGAGATGCTCGGCGGGGTCTTGAACTCATGGAGGAATTCGTCGCCGAGCCCCATCGTTTCGACATGGAGTTGATCAGAATCCCAGTTCGCGTTCCGGATATAGGTGGAAAGATGGACGGTGAACTGAGTGTTGAGCGGGAGGGCGAACTGCGGATCGCTCGATCTTTCGCCACAGGAGTAGAGAGCGTACATGTCGGGGGTGAAGGTGGCGGTGATGCACCCGACATTCGTGTCGATGTCGCACCCGGCGTTCCAGGTGATATCCCCCGGGACCGCGGTCGTGCCGCCGAACTCGTTCTCGTAGGTGACATAGAAGGTGCCGCCGTTGACCGAGTCGGTGTCGACGGCCTCGCGGAAGTAGGCGACGACATGGAGCGCGTTCAGATCGTCGGCGTCGTTCACGACCACATAGATCAGCAGGCCAGCGGTGCCGGTGTGGAAGGTGGAGGTATAGAAGCCGGTAAGCGTTCTCCCCTCGGTGTCCTGAATATCCCGCGAGACGACGATCGTGTAGTCGCTATCGGGCATGAGCGATGCCGTCGGCACGATGGTCGCCACGGTGTCTCCGGCGCTCCACTGGATATCGACCGCGATGGCCGTCGGATCCGAGCAGTCGAAAAGCATGGTGCCCGGAAGCAGGCAGAGGTTCGGGATGATGCCGTCGGCGTCGTCGCCGAGGTCGGTCTCGACGCTCGCGGTATCGACCGGCGCGCTGAAGGTGACGGTCGGATTAACGCTCGGCGGTACGCCGGTCGCGCCGTTCGGTGGGTAGATGAAGGCGACGAACTCGCCCTGCTTGGCGGTGTGGAAGGAGAAGGTATAACGCGGCGAGGCGATACAGCCGTCGTCGCTCGGGTCGCCGGGCACCTTATCGGGCGAACATACGCCGTCGGCGCCGCCGTCGAGCGTGACGGTGTAATCGTTGTCGTAGCAGAGCGCCTCGGGGACGCAGTCCTCGTCGTCCGGGGTCAACTGGACCGTCAGCGCGGTGCCTTCACAGGTTATCGTCGCCGGTATCTTCTGCGACGGATCGCTCGTCGTTCCCTTATTGATGAAGAAGGTCGCGGCGGTCATCGTGGCGCAGTCGACCTCCTGATTGAAGGTGAGGGTGATCGTCGCATCGGGGTTAAAGGCCGACGACCCCGCGGCGTTGTTCGATATGACATAGAGTTTGTCGAGATGTTCGGTGCCGAAGCCGAACGAGAAGGGCGGGACGAGATAGCCCTGCGTCGGATCGTTCGGATTGACGGCGCCGCCCGCCGCCCGTTCATCGCGGACATCGCTCGTCAGGTGGACGAGGAGGTCGCGGCCATAGCCGAACTCTTCCTCGGCGGTGAAGGTGACGGTCGCCTCGCCATCGGTGCAAGCCCACGAGCCGGTGACCGTGCCGCCGGGGGCGACCGGGTCGGTGACGAAGGTGCCGTCGTCGTAGGTGACGAAGATGTTCGCGCCGTTTATCGTCGTGCAGTCGGGTGCGTAGTTGAAGGTGACCGTTATCTGCGTCGCGCCGTGCGGCACATCGCGGTTGTCGTGGGCCGGGGAGGTGGCGATGACGCGCAATTCCTCGAGCCGTTCGACCTCGACAAGGAAGACGGTGCCGAGCGTGTGCTGGCCGCCGCGCGTGGTGGCGCGGTCCGACTTCACGACAGAGGCGGTCGGGTCGTCGGAGCCCGGTATCGTTACGCGGATGAGCGTGCCGTACTGATAGGGTGCATCGGGGGTGAAGGTCATGAAGATGTCGTCGCCGACGAGTTCGGTGTTGCCCGGCTCATCGTCGGTGTTGTAGGTGAGAGAACCCGGTATCTGGCCGTGCGCCGTTTCATTCAGCGGGTCGGCAAGTCCGGTGACATCCTCGACGATGACCGTTTCGCCGAGTGCCGCGGATGCCTGCCGGACGCCTTCGGAGAAGCCGACGATGATGGTGTCGGTGCGCGGCATCGTGAAGTGGCCGCTACCGGTGCCGATGGTGACGACGCCGAGCGGCGGCGGATCCATCGTGCTGTAGTGGAAGGTGTAGCCGCCGCGCAGGTGTCCCATGAGCGGGTCGGCATGTTCGTTCGCCTGAGCTGCCTCGACGGTCGCTACCGCGTCGGTGAGCGTCACCACGACATCGCGGCTGTACTTTATCGGCGCGTCGGGCACGATGGTGACCGCCGTGTCGCCGTCGGCGCAGGCGGGGCTTATCGTCGCCGCGATCGCCGCGTCGGGCGTCTCGGGATCGGTCGAGTCGAAGGCGAGCGTGATCGTTGTGCCGATCACGAGCGTGGCGCAATCGACCGCGCTATTGAAATTGACCGTGATCGAGCCGTCTATCGGTTTGCCCTTCTCAGCCTCGCCGGGGAAGGTACCGGTGACGATGAGGTCGGGCGTTATCTCGCTTTCGAAGATATAGGCGGCGTCTTCCGGCAACTGGCCGCCGCGGGCGGTCGCGCGGTCCGACTTAACGACATTTGCGGTCGGATCGTCGGAGCCGGGCCATACGACGCGGATGACGGTGCCGTAGGGAAGCGACGCGTCGGGGGTGAAGGTGACGAGGTTGTCGTCGCCGATCAGTTCGGGATTGTCCGGAGCGTCAGCGGCGTTGAAGGAGACGGTGCCGGCGATGCTACCGTTCGCCTCGTCGTTCAGCGGATCGGCAAGGCCGGTGACATCCTCGACGATGATGGTCTCATCCTCCCGGACGCTCGCCTGCGCGACGCCCTCGGAGAAGGTGAAAACAAGCGTATCGGTGCGGGGCATCGGCAGCACGCCGGTGCCGGTGCCGGCGGCCATGATGGCGAGCGGCGGCGGATCGATGGTGGTGTACAGCAGGACATAACCGTTACGCAGATGGCCGACGAGCGGGTCGGCGGTCGGGTCGGCGAGCGACGCATCGGGAGAGGCGATGGCGCTCGTCAGTGTCACGCGGATGGTCCGCGAATACCCGAACGGCGCGGCGGCGGTGAAGGTGAGTATGGTGTTCTCTTCGTTCCACGAAAGGCCCTCTTCGGCCGGTTCTATCTCGATCGGAGTGGTGTCGGTGATATCTTCAACGACGAGGCTCTCCCCCACGACGACCGAGGCGGGGGCGACCGGACGGCTGAAGACGATGCGGATGTCATGCGCGATGGGGACGCCCCACGCGCCCGCTGCCGGTGTGGTGTGGACCACGAGGAGGTCATCGGGGTCTATGGTGCGGAACTTGGCGTTCACCTCTATGGCAAGCGCGCCGCCTTTCGAATTATCCGAATCTTTCTTGAGGATGGTCTTCTTCAGGACCACGCGATAGTCGCTTGAATAACCGAGCGATGCTCCGGGTTTGAAGGTGGCTGACCGGGTGGTCGCGTCATAGGTGACGGTCCCGGCGACCTTTGCCGGATTCTCGGGGTCGGCGATGTTCTCGACATAGAAGCCGGTGCCGTCGGTCACCGTCGAGGCGACCACATCCTCGGAAAAGACGGCGACGACGGAGGTGTCGAGCGCGATGTTGGAACTGCCGTCGTTGGGCGACAGATAGACGACCCGGAGCGGGTTGTCGGCCACCACGACGAAATCCTTGTCACTGCACCCCGTGAAAGGGAACACGGCGACGAACACGGCGACGAGCGCCAGAACGCGAAGCATGCTTTTCATGGTATCCTCCCTCTTCAATATGTATATTTGTAGCCGACCAGAACCATGGCGCCGCCGATGTCGCCGACCTTCTCGTTGAGTTCCGGATAGTTGAAATCAAGGAAGAAGCCGGAATGACGGTACTCGACCGTCACGCCGCCGTAGGGAAGGAAGCGGAATTCGACCCCGGCATGGAGATAGTAGCCGTAGGCGAGGTCCTCGGCGAAGGTGTTGCCTTCGAACAGGTCGCCGGTGGAGCGAGCCCATACCAGTGAAAAGCCACCGCCCGCTATCATAACAAGCCATTTCAGTGGTTTGTCTATCTCGACCGCCATGCCGATATTGATGGGCACCGAGTCGATGACCCACGAATAGTCGTACAGGCCTATCTGCGGATCGGTCTGCGTCCCTTTGCCGGAGAGTCGATACCACGCCGCATCGACGCCGACGGTGAGCCACGGATTGACCCACGGCAGGATATAGCGGATATCGAGGTGGGCGCCGAAGCCGGGGTCAACGCGCGACATCGGGGCGGTCATGTCGGCTTTTGCGGCGATGCTGAAGTAGAGAGGCCGTTCCTCTTTCTCTTCTTTGTCCGGCTCTTCTTTTTTCTCTTCGGTGGCGGTCACGGCCGGAGCCGGTTCTGATCCGGCGGCCGGTTGTTGTTCGACCGGCGCGGTCTTCGCGGTGTCGTCGGCGAAGATGGATCCCGTCCCCGCCGGGTTCGCCGGAGAAGGTTGTTGCGGCTGGGTAACGGTCGGAGCCGGTGTCGCGGGTGCCTTTTCTTCGGCGTCGTCGGCCTCAAGGTCGAAGGTTCTCGCCGGGAGCACAAGCGGGAGAAGCACCAGCGATACGAGCAGTAGTCTCTTCATGTTCCCCTCCTACTCTTCCGTCGTGGTGAAGCGGACGATGATTTCTTCTCCCATCGGGATCCCCGCCGCATCGGTCACGGTGCCGGCGATGAAGATCGTGTAGTCGCGTTTGGGTGTCAACGGACCCTCGATGTCGAATCGGGCGGTCAGGGTCTTGGGGTCGTAGGAGATGGTCCCCTGCATATCGCTGAGCAGGAAGGTCGCCGGGGTGATGGTGGCCGGGTCCATCGCCTCCGAGAAGGTGACCGCTATCGCCGTAAGGTCGGGGGCGACCGTTGCTTCGTCGGCGGGGGTCACCGAAACGACCGTCGGCGGGGTCGCAAGGATGGAAAAGGTCGATATGAACAAAGAGTCGGTCCCGTCGATGTCGAGCGGTATGCCGTTGTCGTCCCGTATCTGTCGTGTCACCTCGACGGAGTAGGTCTTTCCCTCCGACAAGGGCACCGTGGGGACCAGACTTGCCGTCAGGCCGTCGTCCGACAGGGTGAGCGCGCCGGTCACCGCATGCCCATCCTCGCCCTTCAGGCGCAGAGAGTAAGGGGTGAGGGTCGTCGCGTCTATCGCGACGGTGAAGGTGACCGAAACGACGGTGCCGGGGGGGACGCTCGCGGCGCCGTCGGACGGAGTGACGGTCGCCACCTGTGGGGCCGCCGGGTCCTTCTCGCCGGTCGGCGAGTAGGGGGGGACACACGCGACAACAAGCAAAAGGGTCACAATACTGCACGCGATGATCTTCATGGCGTTCCTCCCGACCGAATGTGAACCGAATATATCGTAGGATACCGGAGAACGAAAAAAAGTTCCACAAAAAATGGGAATTTCTTGTGGAACTTTTATGCTTCGCCGGTCGTCATACGGGCGTGATGAGATTCCGCCGTGTCATGATGAGAAGGAGGAGACCATGAAGAAGATGTTGCTCGTTGTTATCGCTGGGCTTTTTGTTTTTTCTCTGGCGCTTTCGGCCGAGGAGACGACCGAGCCGGTGAAGGAAAAGAAGCAGACCGAGGAGAAGCAGAAGGAAGAGACCAAGAATTCTGGCGAGGAGCAGAAACTCCAGACCCGCGAACGGGATCGCGAGCGGGCCGGACAGGAGGAGAACGCCGAAAAGAAAGAGATGAAACAGGAGCAGAAACAGGAGAAAAAGGCCCTGAAGGAAGAGCAGAAACAGGAAAAGAAAGAGATGAAACAGGAAGCCAAGAAAGAGATGAAGGAGGGGCTCAAGGAAGAGAAGAAGGAGATGAAGAAAGAACAGAAGAAAGACTGCAACGAGATGAAGAAGAAGCACAAAAAGGAGCAGATGAAAGGCGAAGAGAACCCCGAGCGCAAGCCGGGTAACTAGAAAAAAGGAGGAGGTCGATGAAAGAAATGTTCCGCCTGACGATCCTGCTGGCGCTGGTCGCGATACTGGCCGCCGCCTGTAGCGAAACGAAGACCACGGTGCCGGGCACCGATGATCTGACGACCGACGAGACCGTTACCGACAACGCGGTGATCGACGAGACCGTGTACGACGAGGACGCCACCGGTGACAAGGACGATGTGTTCGCCGAGGGACCGCTCTCCGACGACAGCCCGATGGTGACCGATGAGACGGTGACCGATGCCGATGCGCCGCAGACCGACAGCATCCTGCCCGACGATGTCCTGACCGACGGAGAGATCCCTGACGAGGTCATGAACGACGAGCTCCTCTCCGACGAGGATGTGCATCAGGGCGAGGGAGGCATACCCGACAGTGACCAGATACCGGTGCCGCCTACCTGTGCCGAAGGGTATGTCGCGCTCGAGATAACCATCTATCATTTCGATGAGAGCGAGCAGAAGGTGTTCGGCGTGGCCGGCTCCTTCACCACCGATCCCGTCGGTCAGCCGACGACCGAAGGGGACCCCGTGCAGAATATCTGCTATCCGGTGAATTCGACCGTGCAGATACACCTGACGGCCAACAGCGGGTACACCTTCAGCCAGTGGATGAAGCCGAACGGCAGTCCCGCGAACGATGTCACCGGCACCTTCCCCGATTTTTCCGTGATGCTCACGACCAAAGGCAAGAGGATTTCCGCCGAATTCACCGTCAACTGATCCTTTCCCTCAACTTCACCCGCAGTCGCGTTCAGTGCAGAAGCCATCGCCGCTCCGATCTTCATCGGCGGCATCGCAGGTACCGTTCTGGTTCAGGTCCCAGCACTCGTAGGTGGAGGGGCCGGTCGAATCGGCGTCGGGCCCGGCGTCGATGTCGGTATCGCTCTGGCTATCGCTGTCGGGCAGGATGTCGGTGTCATTACCGGGATCGGTATCGACCGGATCGGAACCTTCGGTGTTCCACTTGAAATTGTCGACGAGCACGAGCGAATCGAGTTTGCGGTCTGAGGTGTCCCAGACGACGAAGCGGAGTTTTATCGTCTCTCCGGGGATGACCGGGGCGGCGGTCGCGAGCCATTTGGTGGCGCCGCCGGTGTAGATATCACCGAGTTCTTCGTCGTATCCCGGCTGGTCCCAACCGGTCCCGGCGAGGGGGGCGGTCCCGTCGGGGCAGGTGTATCCGGTCTTTTCGGTACAGACGGTGAAGAATGCGTTCGAATTGACGCTGATGTAACTGCCGTTCGAGTCGAACGAGATGTTCTTGTCGAGCGGGATGCCCGCCGCGCCGGTGTCAAGCATCGCGATGAAGAAATCGTTGTAGGCGTTGCAGGTGAACTGCCAGTATTCCTGCGAGAAGAAACGGAACAGGAAAGAGAATCCGTAGGCGTTGGTCGGCACCTTCAGGTCGACGGTGAGCATCACCCCGTCGTTCGCCCCGGTGCCGGCCGGGCAGTCGGGATCGGTCTTCGGCAGGTTGCCGGCATAGGGGGCGGTGAAGTCGGCGGGGGGAGTGCCGTCGTAGTATTCGTATGTGTCCTCGGTGGTCGGATCGGGGTCGTTGGCATCGCGGGCGCGTCCCGAAGAGAGCGCGGCCATGGTGCTACCGTAGATCGCTTCGTTCGATCCGTGGGTGCCGAACCAGTTCATTACCGCGACCTGCCGGTTGCTGGCGTCTATGGTCCCGGAGCCGCTCGCGCGGGTGATGGTCGGGGTGCCGACGATGCCCCATGAGCCGCCCGTCGAGGTCTTGCAGATATCGATCGCCTTGACCAGATCGAGCGCGGTGGTGCCGCTGAACTTCGCGGCGGAAGAGCAGGCCGTGCGCGGATCCTCGTCAGTCTCGCCGTTGCAGTCGTTGTCGATGCCGTCCTCGGGCACCTCGATCGCGCCGGGGTTAACCTTTTTCGGATAGGTGCAGGCGAGCACGCTGTCGCAGCAGTCGTCGACGCAGGAGAACCAGCCGTCGCCGTCCTCGTCCACATGTTCATCGGTGCCGCCGTCGCAGTCGTCGTTCTTGCCGTTGTCGCAGATCTCGGCGATGGGGACCACCTCGCCCGTACATTCGCTCCATCCCTTGCCGTCGAGATCACAGGTCTTGGTCCCCGCCTTGCATTCGCCGACATTCTTGGTGGCCGGAGGTCCGGAGTAGGGGCACTCGACCGTGGTCTCCGGGTCGCAGATATGAGCGTCCGTATCCGCGTCGATGTCGGGCGCGATATCCACTTCGGTGTCCGTGTCGGTCACCGTGTCGTCGATCGTATCGTCGGACGTGTCGGTATCTTGGTCGGGGCCGATCGGTCCGTCCCCGTCACCGATGATATCCTCATCGGCGGATTCATCGTTATTGTCGTCATCGGTCGGGGTATCATCGATGTCGTCATCGTCGATGGGGAGGTCGTCGCCGGTCGCATCATCCGCGTCTGAAGCCACATCGGTGAGGTCCTCGTCCGTTTCGTCGGCCACCTCATCATCCGCGTCATCGTCGATATCCTTATCGTTTGGCAGAGGCGTGTCCGATTCGGGGAGTTGCCCCTCGGTCGCACCGTCGGCATCGATGTCGGTGTCAGCGCTGACATCGGCATCCTTCAACGGTATCTTTTCCGTCCCGTCACAGGAGATCAAAAAGGTTACCGCGCACAGCAAAAAAAAGGGGTAACGGGACATGGGCCTCTCCCTCGGCGATGGATGAACTGAAGGTTTATATCACATTCGGGAAAGTATTGCAACAAGAAATATCAGTGAATGTAAATGGATATGGGGAGAGGGTCTATGATTCGATGCCGCCGTCGTCCTTGATGCCCGGGACGATGATAAAGACATCGCGCTCATCGAGGAGCGCCCCTTCGCCGAGCACCTGAATGTGTGCGCGGAACAGCGTGTTCTCGGTGGTGGTCGGTTCGAAGACCTCATTCTTGAAGGTGACATCGAAAAAGATGTTGATCCCCGGTTTCACCTGATAGAAGGTCGTCGTGTCCTTGCTCGCGTAACTGTCGGCCGGATCGCTGTAGGAGGGGATGATGTCGACGATGAACTGGGTCGTGTCTATGCTGTAGGGGTTGGCGACCGAGGCGCGGGTGGTGGAGACATCCATCGCGATGTTCTCGACGAGTTCCTTGACCGCCGCCGCTATTTCGGAGGAGAGGCCGTTGCCCGAATAACCGGTCTGGAAGATGAAGTACTGGCCGTTGGTGCCCTTTGATCCGGTGCCGTCGGCTATCTCCTCATACTGTTCGGTGATGTCGAACAGCAGGTCGCCGACCCCCTCGCCCACCACGCCGATGAATTTCGCCTTTTTCGCGTTCATCGCGGCGATGACCTCGCTCGCATAGTGTCCCTGATCCTTGCTGTTGCGCCATTTGTAGCGTATGCGCAGGACGCCGCCGTCGCTCACCCAGTCGTCGTTGATGTCGTAAAGGTTCTCGTCGGTGATCATCATGACGATCGGAAGCGCCGCGGGGCGGAAACAGGCGCCGCCGATGGAGCCTAGTTGCCCGGTGCAGTCGACCGCCGGTATGATGACATCGGCGTAGTGTTCATACCAATCCTCCACCCATTCGCTGAAATCGAGCGACACCTCGAGCAATTCGCCGTTGAAGCCCGTGCCGGTGGCTATCTGGTAAAGGTTCTCATACTGGGCCTCGACCTTGCCCCCTCCCGCACCGCCGAGATTCTCGACCGCGGTGGTCATCGCGTTCGCGTCCTTGGTGACCGGCTGGTTGAGGAAGAAGGCGGCATCCTCGATGCCGGCGAACGACGAAAGACCGAACGCGGGGTCGGGGACCGCCGCGGCGACCCCGGGGACCACGGTGGTGTTGATGCCGGTCTTGAGGTTGTCCCGGGCGTAACTCATCGAGCCCGACAGGTCGAGCGTTATCACGAGATCCACTTTTTTTATCTGGGTGCTGAACTTCAATACATCGTCCTGTTCCGGTTCCTGATAGGGGAGGACCACATAGAATTTCCCTTCGTAGAACTCGGGATCCTTCACGAGCGGGTCTGATCCGGCCGCCACCTCGGTGTTGTCGTCGAATCCGTCGCCGTCGGTGTCGATCAGCGTATGGTCGGTGCCGGCCCCTTTCTCTGTTTCGTCCGACAGGCCGTCGTTGTCGCTGTCATGGTCGAGGTAGTTGGGATGCCCGTCCTCGTCGCTGTCGAGCGGAACGCCGCCGAAACAGCCTTCATCCTTGTCGAGTATCCCGTCGCCGTCCGAATCGTCGTCGAGATAGTTGGGGCCATCATCGCCGTCGGGGTCCTTGACACCTTCGTAGAGATCGTCAAGACAGTCGCCGTCGGCGTCGGTATCGAGGAAATCGGGTGTGCCGTCGCTGTCGGTGTCGAGACAGGGCTGATCGGGACATTCCGTTGCGTCGAGGATATTGTCGCCGTCGCTTTCGGTGTCGCGGTAGTTGGGGACGCCGTCCCCGTCGGCGTCGCCGGATCCCTCGACGCTGTCGGGGATGCCGTCACCGTCCGAGTCCTCATCGAGATAGTCGGGGGTGTCGTCGTTGTCGGTGTCGACCTTGACCCCGCCGGGCGTCTCGACGCCGTTCGGGATGCCGTCGCCGTCATCGTCCTGATCCTCCCACGCGTCGCTGTCGGCGTCGGGTTTTTCGTCCGGTGTCGTCGGATCGTCGGTCATCACCGGTGAGTCGTCAGCGCCGGTGTTGGTGTCGGGGAGCGACGGGTGGTCGCTGTCGCCCGTTCCGTTGTCGCCGGTCGCCAGTTCGTCGTTCGGGGCGGTCGTATGCTCCTGCGAGCAGGAAAGGGTAAGCGCCATGAACGCCGTCACGGCGATCGCAAGGAACTTCGTCATGCGTGGTCCTCCTCCCTGTGGGCCGTTAGGTCCGGATACGACAGCGAGTATACGGACAATGAGAGCGGAAGGCAAGGAGAAAGATGCAGTATAAATAATTGACAAGAATGGCCTTATTCTTTATATAGGGGTTCGTTCGTCGTGATATCGATCGCTTTCGTTGAGCATGGAGGTGCTGCATGTCCTATCTTAAATCGCGCGGCTTCAGACCGGCCAAGAATGAACCCGAGGAAAAGAATATCGCCGAAAAGGATGCTTTTCAGGAGCAGGGGCAGCGGCTGATAGACCGGCTCGCCTCGCATCCCTATTTCATCATCGGCACGGTCGCGGCGGTCATCGTCACGGTCGTGGTCGCGATACTGGTGGCCGACAAGTGGTCGGAATCGCGGAGCGCGAAGGCGCGGTCCTTCGTCGACGCGATGGCGCTCTGGGAAGGGAAGGGGACGGAAGGGACGGCCCCGAAGGACGAAACGGCCCGACTCAAGGAGGCGCTGGCGAAGTTCGCCGAGGCGGAAAAGACCCTGCAAGGCTCCTTCATGGGCGACACCGCCGCCTTCTATCAGGCCAAGATACATTACCGGCTCAAGGAGTTCGACTCGGCGATAAAACTGTTCCAGCGCCTGCAGGACTCGTCGAAGATACCGGCCGATATCCGGTTCGGCGCCTACGAGGGGGAGGCCTACTGCCACCTCGACCGTGACGACCCGGCGAGCGCCGTCGCGGTGTGGGAGCGGTACTACGCGCTGAAGAACGCGCCGCTCTATCGCGATTTCGCGCTGTATTACATCGGCACCGCGTACGAGAAGATGAACGACGCGGCCAAGGCGGTCGAATATTTCAAGCGACTCAAGGCGGAGTTCCCCGAAAGCCCGCTCGTTTCCAAAGTGGCCGACCGTCTTCCGGAAGACCGGAAGCCCTCGTGACGGCCGCTCGATGATACGAACCCCGATCCTCGTCACCTTTCTTCTGCTCGTCGCCGCATCGCTCGGCGCCGAGGAGTTGGTCATCAACTGGGCGGTCCCGCTGAAAAACGAGTTCGCCTCGATAAAAAAGCGTGAATTCGCCGCGCCGCTGTACCGCGACGGGCTTATCTATGTCGCCCTGCGCGACGGTCGGCTCATGGTCTTCGGACGCGACGGTCGTAAGGCGGGCGAACGCCGCTTCACCGGCGGGTTCGTCGTTCCGCCGGTCGAGGTCGCCGGCGGGGTGCTCGTCTGCGAATCGCATACGGCGCACCTGCTCGAGAACGGCTCCCTGCGCGACCGCTGGGCGGTGGCGGGGCGTTCGCCGGTGGTCGCCCGGCCCTTCTCCCAGCCCGAGGGGCTCTACCTGCAGTTCCTCGAACATACGGTCTATCTGGTTGATCCGGCCGACGGGGCGGTGAAGGCGAACTACACCTTCTACGGCGAGAGCCAACTTTCCTACCTGATGCTTTCCCAGCCGGTCGCCTACGAGGACAAGCGGGTGTTCGGCTTCTCCAACGGGCAGGTGTTCTTCTTCCTGTATCGCAAGGACACCTATGGCGTGGACGAGATACTGCCCTTCTACAAGTACCAGACCGGCGAGATACAGGTCGGCGCCGAAAAACGCGATTTTTACGACATATTCTCGCTCCTGCCCGGATCGGAGGGGATGCTCCTCTTCTCGAATGGAGAGGCGGGCGGATCGATACGGGTCAGCAACGGTGCGGTGACCAAGACGGGGGAACTGCGTAACCTCACCCTGAAGGAACGGGCCGACGGGACGGTCCTCGCGTATGGCGAAGCGGGGGCGCTCGTACTCGCCAAGGACGGCACCGTGGAGCGGCGGCTGTTCTCAAGTCCCTCGTTCGTCACCGGCGTTGTCGAGGCGGGTCCCTACGCGCTCGTCACCGAGATGCACGGGGTCGTTTCACTGTATCTTTCCGATCTTTCTCGGAAACTCGCCACGGTCAGGATCCCGCAGGGCGTTTCGAACGGCGGGGTGTGGGGTGACGGCGCCTTCTACCTCCTCTCCGACATGGGGACGCTGTATTCGTTCGGGGTGGTGAAAAAAGAAAAAGACCAAAAAATACTTGAAAAAAGCGCAGAACCGGATATGAAAAGCGACAGTTCACGAACCAAGTAAAGACGACTGGAGGAGTGGATGAACAAATCGGACCTTATCAATGTGCTGACCCAGCGGGCGAACCTTTCCAAGCGGAACGCCGAACAATTCGTCAACCTTATGGTGGACGCGATGATCGACGCGATGCGCAAGGAAGAGCGCATAGAGATCCGTGGTTTCGGCAGTTTCGTCATCCGTCATTACGACCAGTACGAGGGTCGTAACCCGCGGACCGGCCAGAAGATACACATCGCCGGCAAACGGCTTCCCTTCTTCAAGGCGGGCAAGGACCTCCTGCAGAGGGTCAACATCTAACGCCCCATGCCTTCCTTTTCGCCAGAGGACTTCCTGCTCCCCTCGGCGATAGAATTGCTGAGACATTACATAAACTCCAATGACGGTGCCGAGATACTCGCGGTCGGGTCGGTGAACGGGGACGGGTTCGTCCACAAGGTCGAACTGTTCGGCATGGGGACCGACGGGGCGGTCCCGGCGGTGCTCAAGGCGGCACGGGCCGGCGATGTGCTCATCCACAACCACCCGGGCGGCGACATCCGCCCCTCCGATGCCGACATAGGCATCGCCTCCGAGGCGGCCGAGAAGGGCATCGGTTCCTATATCGTCGACAACGGGGTCACCCGCATCTTTCCCATCGTGCGGTGGATGCCGGTCCGCGACGAGGAGTTCCACCCGGTCGCGCCGGAGGAGGTCACCGCGATATTCGCCGAGAAGGGGCGGATAGCCGTCTCCTATCCCGAATTCGAGTTTCGCCCGCCGCAGTCCGAGATGGCGCTCGCGGCGACCGAGGCGGTCAACGGCGGGAGCATGCTCGTCGTCGAGGCGGGGACCGGCACCGGCAAGAGTTTCTCCTATCTCGTGCCGCTCCTGCTCTATGTGGCGGCCAACGAGGGGCGCAAGGCGGTCGTGAGCACCTCGACCATCGCGCTCGAGGAGCAGTTGTCCGGCAAGGATATCCCGTTCCTGCAGGAACACCTTGGACTATCGCACATCCCGGTCGCGGTGCTCAAGGGGCGGCAGAACTATCTGTGCCTCCGCAAATACGATCTCTACCGGCGCGGAACGCTCGAACTGCCCTTCGACGGCAGGAACGGCCGCGGCGCGTCGTTGGATGACCTCGACGCGTGGATCGGCCTGCCGCACGACGGTTCGAAGAGCGCCATGAACACCGCGATAGAGAGCGAGGTATGGGGCGAGATCTGCTGCGACGAGCATTCGTGCGACCGCGCCAAGTGCCGGTTCTTCTCCAAATGCTTCTTCTTCCGGTCGCGCCGGCAGGCGAACTTCGCGCAGATACTGCTCGTCAATCACCACCTCCTGATGGCCGACATCGCGCTCCGCGACGAGGAGGAGAATGTCGCGGGCATCATACCGCCCTACGACATACTGGTGATAGACGAGGCGCACAACCTCTTCAAGGCGGCGGTCAGTTTCCTCGGCGAGTCGGCGAGTCTGTCGGGCATCCTGCGGTCGCTGAAACGGCTCTTCAGCAACGACCGCGGCGCCGGGCTCCTTGCGCGCCTCATCGACGCCTACGCCAAGCCCGATACGGTCAGCGACCTCGAACGGCTGGCCGGCGAGATCGCCGCGTTCGTCCCGTTCTACATACACTCGATCATCCCCGAATGCATGGAACGCTTCAAGGACGCCAAGGAGAACTATCTCGCGCTCGACGATCTTGCGATGCGCGGCGAGATGCGGGAACAGTTCCTCCGCGTGACGCAGTTCCTCGGCGCGTTCTGCGAACGGCTCGGGCCGGTGCTCGACCATATCGGTACGCGGCTGTCGGACGATCCACTCAGCCGGTCGCGCGAGGAGGACACGATAGCGTCGCTCCTCACCGAGACGCGCGGCACCCTGCGCCGTCTGGAGAGCGCGAAGGAATTCCTCGACCTGTTCTTCACGAGTGCCGACACCGATCAGGCGGTCTTCTGGGGTGAAAAGATGTCGGCGACCAACCTGCGCCTGTCGGTCACGCCGCTCGACATCCAGCGGATATTCGTCCGGAGCATCTACGAGAAGGTGCGGAGCGTCATCTTCACCTCGGCGACCATCGCCACCGGGCCGGGACCGGAGGGGTTCGACTTCTTCAAGCGCGAAACGGGGCTCGACGCGGTCCAGCGCCCGACGCGCTACCTGCTTCTGCCGAGTTGCTTCGATTACCGGACCGCCCTGCAGGGCTTCGTCGTGTCGGACCTGCCGGAGCCGAACGAGGCCGACTTCGAGGAGTCGAGCGTCCTCGCGGCGGCCGATCTCATCCGGGCCTCGAAGGGCGGCGCGCTCGTGCTGTTCACCTCGGTCAGGCACCGCGAGGCCGCCAAAAAGATGCTCGCCGGGTTCCCGCTCCCCATCATCACGCAGAGCGATTCCCCGATGGGGGTGGTGATGCGCCGGTTCCGCGGCGAGGTCGATTCGTCGCTCCTCGCCACCGACACCTTCTGGGAGGGGGTGGACATCAAAGGGGACGCCCTGCGCAACCTCATCATGGTGCGCCTGCCGTTCCGCTATCCGTCCCACCCGTTCATCCTGCGGTTCATCCAGCGGCTCGAGGAGCAGACCGGACAGGACGGGTTCGCCGTGTTCACCCTGCCGCACGCGGTGCTCAAATTCAAGCAGGGGATCGGGCGGCTCATCCGCACGAAGAACGACCGGGGCGTCGCGGTGGTGTTCGACCGGCGGCTCACGCGGAAGGGGTACGGCCGCTCGTTCCTCGACGCGCTCCCCGAGGGGATGATGTTCATGAACGCGCCGCTGAAACGGACGGTGATGCGCGTCGGCCAGTTCTTCGGCCGGGGATAGCCGGACGCTTGACAACACGGGAGAGAGCGTTTATAGTTGGCAGGTCGTAAACGGAGGAGCGTATGGCGCTCAAGAGCATCGAGAAATATTGGAAAGTGTCGGCGCAAGAGGCTTTCGGCGCCGCCAACGATCTCTTCAAGACCGGCCGATATACCTATGCGATGTTCTTTCTGCATCTTGCGGCAGAAAAGATGATCAAGGCGCTTTATGTAAACCGGAACGCCGCCGAGCCGCCTTTTGGCCATAATTTGCAAAATCTTGCAGTTAAGATAGACGGCATAACAGTCTCGGCCACCACTTTGGGACTTTTGGCGCAGATAACGACTTTCAATACCGCTGCCCGTTATGATGATCACAAGAAAAGTTTTCAGAAGCTTTGCACCAAGGATTTCGCAAAGAATTATCTGAAACAGGGAAAGGAGTTGATGGCATGGCTCGCGTCCCAGTTCAAATAATCGCGCTTGCCCGCCGACTGAAAAAAGCGGTGGCCAAGGAATTAGCGGTCAAAAAACTCATTCTGTTCGGTTCTTACGCCAAAGGGAATCATACCACGGACAGCGATATTGACCTCTGCATCGTCGCCGACAACGCCGGGAACAATTCTCTTGCCGCGTTGAAATTGGCGCCGCTGACGGCCGGTATCGACACCCGGATCGAGGCGATAGTGTTCAACGAGCGGGACTTCCGGCAGGGAACGGTCGGTATCATCCGTGAGATAAAGGAAACCGGCATCGAGATCGAATAGGGTATTCTTTCCCCGCACTTCTTTTTGACTTCATTTTCCTTCCTGTTATAGTGTAGTGTCGTTTCAGGGGATATAGGGGTCTTTCATGGCGGCGCTACTTTCCATCATCGCGATCATCGTCCTCGCCGGCGCTCTTTTGCTCGCGGGCGATAAAAATCCGGGTACAAACACCAAAGTAAAGAAACCGACAACTACATGCACCGGGAAAGAAGTAACTTTGAAACATATCAAATCATTACATCGTTGTGCCGTTGAAACTGCTCTTGCAAGCCTTGAAAATGGTGACAGCCAAGAGAATGTTAAAAGAAAAGTAGATTTGGCAATGTGCTATGCCATTCTTTTCTACGATAATGTCGCCGAATATCCTTGTCCCGAATGTGGAGAGAAGACTATCTTCGATAAAGACTGGATTACATTCATTAGAAAAGAATTGCCTCTAATGCGTGAATTAGTGGCGGAGATTGCTCAAATAAGTGGACTTTCGATAAAGCTCGAAGAGCACCAACTTTGCAAATCTTGTAGTCCTGAAAACTCGCCAATGTTGATTAACTTGGTGGTAACTTATTCTGATGGAACATTGCAGATCACGGAACTTGATAAGGCAAGCGGTCTTAAATCTCTAAAGGCTGTTTTTAAAGCAATTTTCCCGAAACTCTTTTCGGAAAAAATAGAGCTCTCTCAAGAAGACATTGATACTGCGCGTTCTCTACTTGGCATCAAATCTGTTCCTGATAAAAAATAAGGAAGAGAATCATGCCGATCCTCGCCCGCTCATTCCTCCCGTCAACCGCCGTCTTGGAGATGACCTACCGCTGCAACCACACCTGTAAGTTCTGCTCCTGCCCGTGGTTCGCCTCCGACAACCGCTTCCCCCGCCACCCCGAACTCACCACCCGACAGTGGAAAGACATCATCACCAAACTCTGCGACATGGGCGTCGCCAGTTTCGCCTTCACCGGCGGCGAAGCGCTCCTGCGCGACGACCTCTTCGAGATAATCGCCCACGCCGCCAAAAGCCGCGCCGAACACATCGAGACCAAAGAAGGCGAACTGCACACCCACATGGGCGCCCCCGGCCTTTACCTCATATCCAACGGCAAATGCGTGACCGAAGAGACGCTGAAACGGCTCAAGGAACACGAGGTCAATCTCGCGATGAGCCTCCCCGGACTCGAGACCTTCCAGTGGCACACCGGCTCCGACACCGCCGACCATGTGCTGAAAATGTTCGGCAAGGCGAAGGCGGCGGGGCTGCGCACCGTCTGCAATGTCACCGTGACGAAGAAGAACATCGACGAACTCTACGAAACGCTCGCGGCGGGGCTCATCGCCGGGGCCGACCAGATACTGATGAACCGCTTCCTGCCCGGCGGCCGGGGACTCGACCACGCCGCGGAGATGATGATAGACGGTCCGATGCTGCCCCGGATGCTCGACATCGCCGAGGAGGTGCTGACCAAGGCGGGACGCTTCGGTTCGCTGGGCACCGAGGTCCCGCGCTGCTGGGCCGATCCGTCGAAGTACAAACGGATAACGGTCGGGACGCGCTGTTCGGCGGCGCTCGAATTCTTCGTCATCGACCCGTCGGGCTATGTTCGCGTCTGCAACCATTCGCAGGTACGGCTCAGCCATTTCGACGATATCGAGAAGGTCAAACTCGATCCCTACTGGACCGCCTTCACCCAGCGCTGTTACCTGCCGAAGGAATGCGCCGGATGCCATGACGCGCCCGACTGCGACGGCGGCTGCCGCGAGGCGGCCCACATCGTCGGCGGACGGCTCGACAGCCCCGACCCCTTGCCGCCGGTACCGCGGAACCTTTGACTCCTCCCGCCGGTCTAACCTGATAAGCGGCGGACAGGACGGACCTTCATGCGGAGATATTTCAAGATATCCCTTACGGCGGCACTGTTCGCGGTGCTGTTCGTCTGGGCGACGCGCGGCCTGTTCTGGACCCCCGTGACCGCCTTTTTCCCCGAGTTCCATTTGATATGCCTCGCGACGCTGCTCGTCATGTTGCTCGCGGCGGGGAAGGGGTATGGCCTGTGGAGGGCCCTCTGCGAGACGGTCATGGCGCGGCGGAACTTCATATTTCCGCCGGTCGCCTTCCTCGCGCCGCTCGGTCTCGCTCTTTTATTTTTCCATGAGACCGCCCACCCGATGGATGCGGCCCATTACCTCTGGACCGCGAAACTCTTCGTCTCCGGGCAACTGTATCTGCCGCTCCCGCCGTTCTACGAGCATGCCTACGAGGGGTTCATGGTCGTGCATGACGGCCGGTACTATTCGCTCTTTCCCCCCGGCTTCCCGGCGCTTCTCGCGCCGTTCGTCGCTTTCGGTCTCGCCTTCTGGCTCAATCCGATACTTAACGGCGTTGCGGTCTACCTGACCGGACGGGTGGCCGATGAACTGACCGGTGACCGGCGGGTCGCGACGCTTGCGATGCTGCTCATGACGGTATCTTCCTTCCATCTTTTTCTTTCGGCGACGCTCTTCCCGCACCCCGCCGTGCTCGTGCTGACGCTTCTCGCGCTCCTTGTCGCCCTGCGCGGCGAACTCTCGGCGGGCCGTATCGCGGCGGTCGCCGTCCTTGTCGGGCTCATCGCGCCGATACGGCCGCAGGACGGCCTGTTCACCGCGGCAGCGTTCGGCCTCTTCCTGCTCCTGCGGGGGATGCGTATCACGCCGGCGACGATGCTCGCCTTTGCCGCGCCGCTTCTGTTCGGCGCGCTCGCTTTGCTCGGCTACAACCGCGCGGTGACCGGCGAGTGGTTCGTCTTCCCGCAGGATATCTATTTCGCGGTGACCGAGGAGTCGGCCCGTTGCCACCGGATCGGTCTCGGGACTGGGTGCCGCCACCTGAACGGACTGTTCCTGCCGCCCGAGGGACTCACGGTGAAATACGCCTTCTTCGTGACGATGACGCGGCTCTCGATGCTCCTGTACAAAACGACGCTCCACCCGCTCATGTTCCTGTTCGCCGTCGCGGCGGCGTGGCTGTTCCCCCGGCGGCACGCGGCGGGGTGGTTGCTGCTCGCCGCCTTCGTCGGGGGCTATCTTTTCTTCTATCAGGACGGAAACTTTTACGGGGCGCGCTACTATTACAGCGTCGGGCCGTTCCTTCTCCTCATGGCGGCCGACGGCTTTACCGCGGTGCGCGACCGCTTCGGGCGCATCGGGCGGCAGGCGCTGCTCGCCCTGCCGATCGCCGGCGCACTCTTCACCGGCGCGGTCATCATCCCGCAGATAGCGGCCCAGCAGGCTCCCGGCTGGTACGGCGAGTTGGGCGCGGTGAAGGAACTGGTCGCCGCGCGGGGCATCCGCGACGGCGTCGTGTTCCTTCCCTTCCGGATAGGGTTCGGCTTCGCGAACACCCTTTCCCTGCAGGATACGCCGCCGCACGACGCGGCGGGCAACCGCTACCTCAACTCGATACCGTTGCAGGACGCGCAGAGCGCCGCGTGGTTCCTCGCGAACGGCTACCGGTCCGCGTGGCGCCTCACCGTCGACGACGCCGGTGAGTTCACGATAGCGCCGCTCAAACCGCAGGCATCGGACCGGGTCGTCATCGAGGCGGAATACAAGTTCAAGCCGCTCACCGGCTCGGCGCGTTACGGGTTCCTCGTGGGGAACTTCCGCGACGAGCCCGATTTCGGCTTCACGGGGGCGGCGACGCCGCTGTCGGGTTATTTCGGGTATGCGCTCAGGTTCGGCGCGGCGGGCGGCGATCAGTACTGGGACATCGAACAGCACTTGCTTTCGGCGGGACGGTATCGGCTCACCGTCGAGGCGGTCGCGACCCCGTGCGGCGGCGAGACCGCTTTTTCGGTGAACGGGCATCGGCTCGGGTCGTTCCCCTCCTTTTCGGTGCCGCAACGGCCGGTACAGTTCGTGGCCGAAACAGTGTTGACGGAGGGGGGCAACCGGTTCACGCTCACGCCGCTGGAAGACGATCGGTGTCTGGTCATCGATCGCATCGTCGCCGAGCGGCTCGACGGGAATTCCTGAAAAATTTTTCAAACGGCCCGTTTTCGGCTATAGTCGGCCGACCAGAGGGGAAAAAAGGATATGTCGGCCCTCGTACTCGCGCTCCTGACGGCGCTGAAACTTAACTCTTATGACCTCGGCGACGAGTACTATCTCCTGCTTGATACCGGCGGCGCGAACATCAGTTTCTCCTCGTTCCGCCTGAACGAGCCGGAGCGCATCGTGCTCGAGGTCAGCGGTTCGGCGGCGGGGGTCGCGCTCCCCGGGGGCGGCGCGACGGTGGGCCGCATCGACCGCGACGATCTCGGCGAACGGACGCGGTTCGTGTTCCACATCGAGCCGGGAAGCGCCTACACCATCCTGCACCGCAAGAATCTGCTCCTCATCGGGTTCCGGCAGGACCTGTTCATCACCGACGAGACGATAGAGACGACGCTCGCCGCGATAGAGACACGGCGCGCCGACAAACGAGCGGCGCTTGCGGCGGCCGAGGCGGAACGGGTGGCCGCGGAGGAGGCAAAGCGTCTCGCGGCGGCCGAAGAGGCGAAGAAGGTCGCGGTGGCGACGCTCCCCGAAAAGAAGATCGCGCCCCAGCCGGTCACGCAAGGGGAGGACGACCTCGTCGCGATGCTCGCGGTCGAACAGACGCGGGAAAAGGAGCGGCGACAGGAAGAGGCCCGGCGTGTCGAGGCGCAGAAGAAGGCGCAGGAAGAGGCGGCCCGTGTCGCCGCGATCGAACAAAAGCGCAGGGAAGAAGCGGCGGCCGAGCAGGCGCGTCTTGCCAAGGTCGAGGAGGAACGGAAGATAGCCGAGGCGAAGCGGGCCGAGGAACAACGGCGTGCCGACGAACAGGTGCGGCTCGCCAAGACCGCCGAAGAGAAACGGCGCGCCGAGGCGGAACAGCGGCGTGTCGCCGAAGAAAAACGGTTGGCCGAAGAAAAACGGGTGGCGGCGGAGGCCGAAGCGAAACGGCTGGCCGAGGTCAAGGCGGCGGAGGAAAGGCGCCTGGTGGCGGAGGCCGAAGCGAAACGGCTGGCCGAGGCCAAGGCGGCCGAAGAGGCGCGGCTCGCGGCGCTCAAGAAGGCCGAGGAGGAAAAGAAGATCGCCGCGGTGAAGCCCGCGCCGGTGAGCGAGGAGGAAAAGATACGGTCGCTCAAGGTGATCAAGGTCGAACCGACGCGCCAGATAGCGGAGGATGCGCCCCCGCTCAAGGTGGTGACGCTCGCCGCGAAGGGCAAACTCAAGAACCTCTTCTTCCGCAAGTTCCCCGAATTCTCACGGGTCACGATGGAGGTGACGGGCGATCTCGACTACGCCTTCCGCGAGATAAAGGGGGGCTATGTGATAGACATCCACAACTTCGAGAAGATACCGAACTACCTGCTCCACATCATCGATGCGCGCGCTTTCAACGCCGAGGTGCAGTACCTCTATCCCAAGCGGGACGGGAAGATATTCAAGATATACATCAAGTCGAACCAGAATATCGCGGTCCGCAAGTCGGAGGAGGAGGGGCTCATCCACTTCGACTTCTTCGTGCCGACGATGGAGTAGGGGTTCCCAACCATATACATAATGTAGGGGCGGCGATTTATCGCGCCCGCATTTTCTTCCTCGCCCTGTCTAGGGAGAGGAATGAGGTGAGGGTGTTCTTGAACCCTCATCCGCCGCTGTCGCGGCACCTTCTCCCTCCACAGGTAGAAGGTTGATCCTCCCCAAGAAAACTTAACAAACTTGCATTGGGAAAACATGTATGCAAAACTAGGGAGGATCGTATGAAAAATGGGCGGTATCGCATGTACGACAAGGAATTTAAGTTACGCGCGGTAGAGA
>JAKLFG010000060.1 GCA_022711315.1 bacterium
GCTTTTTCTTTCATGCGTTTCACCACCATGCTATGAGATGTATCCACGAGGAACGATCGGCGAAGAGCATCACGACGCCACCGATCGCAAGGAACGGACCGAAATAGATGACCCGCTCGAGGTCGGGCTCGGTCCCTTTAATGTCGTCGGCCGTGATGGTCCCGGCGATGCGACGGCGCTTGAATACGAATCGCATGAGCAGGAAGAAGAGTATCCCGCCCACCGACGCGATGAACAGGACCGGCGGCAGTTTTACCGGACCGAGGTACGAGCCTATCATCGCAAGTATCATCACATCGCCGCCCCCCATCCCTATCTTTTTGGTCGCGATGTAAAAGAGGACGATGACGAGCAGGAGCGAGCCGCCGCCGAGCAGGAGCCCCGCCACCGACTCGAGGAGCATTCGTTCCGGCGCAAGATAGCTGTAGAGAAGGCCGAGCAGTATCCCCGGCACCGTCAGGATATGCGGCACGATCTGTGCCTTGATGTCGATGCCGGCGATGACGATGAGAAGGCTGAAATAGGCAAGAATGAAAGGAAGGTCGACCGAAAGCCCCCATGAAAGGTAGGCAAGCAGGAAAAGCAGACCGGTCAGCATCTCGACGAGCGGATACTGGACCGATATGGGGGCTCGGCACCCCCGGCACCGCCCCCGCAGGGCGAGCCATGAAAGGACCGGTATATTCTCGTACCATGCGATGGGGCGACCGCACCCGGGACAGGCACTCGGCGGCCAGATGATGGATCGACCGAGCGGGATACGGTAGATGCAGACATTAAGGAAACTGCCGATGGCAAGCCCCGCGAAAAGCAGGAAAAGCGCCACGGCCTGACGGAACAGCGGGTGAAGGAGAAGTTCCTCACTCATCGTCCGGCGCCCCGCGCAGATTGAGTTTGTCCATGCGGTAACGCAGGGACCGCTCGGTGATGCCGAGAAGCACCGCGGCGGCGGCCCGTTTTCCCTTGACCTTTTCAAGGGCCGCTTGAAGATAGCGACGCTCGGTATCGGCGAGTATCCGGTCGAGATCGACCGGTTCGGCAAGCGGGATCGGCGTTTCCGCCGCATCGCTCGCCGGACGCACCGATATCGCGTCCATGCTTATCTCGGATCCTTTCGTGAGGACGGCCGCTCGTTCGATGATATTGTGCAGTTCCCGCACATTCCCCGGGAACGGGTACTCCAGGAGGAAGGCACGGACCTTGTCGCCAAGCCGCAACGATCTGCCCTTGCGGGCCATCTCGCCGAGGAACTGTTCGACGAGCGGCACGATGTCCTCCTTGCGCTCCCGAAGGGGTGGCACATAGATCTCGAACACATTGATGCGGAAGAACAGATCCTCGCGGAACCGGCCCCGCTCGACATCTTTGTGGAGGTTGCGATTGGTCGCCGCGATGAGTCGGGCTCCGGCGCGGAGGGTCTCGGTGCCGCCGACACGCATGAATATGTGATCCTGAAGGACCCGCAGGAGTTTCACCTGCATGTTCTCCGACAGTTCCCCTATCTCGTCGAGGAACAGCGTACCGGTGCCGACGACCTCGAAATATCCCCGTTTTATCTTGTCAGCGCCGGTAAAGGCGCCCTTCTCATAACCGAACAGTTCGCTTTCCTGCAGGGTCTCCGGTATCGCGCCGCAGTTTATCGGGTACCACGGAGCGTTCCGCCGTTCGCTGTTGTTATGGATGAAACGGGCCACGATCTCCTTACCCGCACCGCTCTCGCCGGTGATGAGCACCGTCGAATCTGTCGGCGCGACCTGCCGCGCATAGTCGAGCACCTTCTTCATGCCCGGGCTCTCGGCGACCACCGCGACCATCCCGGCCGAGCCCTCCCCGCTAGGCATGTCACCCGAGGATGACCGCGCCCGTCCCTCGTATTCTTGGATCGCGCGACGCACGATCCCCTTTATCTCGGCCACATTGAAGGGTTTGCTCACATAATCAAGCGCTCCGAGTTCTATCGCCTTTATCGCCTGCTCGGTCGAGGCGTAAGCGGTGATAACGACGATCTGGCTCGCGGGGCGGAGCCGCCGCAGACGGTTCAGCAGGTCTATGCCGTCGATCCCCTCCGGCATGTTGTAGTCCATGAGGACCACGGCGAACTCGCTTTTCTGCATCTTTTCGAGCGCACGATCACCACTCTCGGCGACCGTGACCTCGTACCCTTCCTTTTTCAGAAGGATCTCGAGGAACTGGCGCATACTCAGTTCGTCGTCAACGATCAGTACTCGTCGTTTTTCCACTCGGTATCTCCTGTGTTTCGGGTATCCGCAGGTGGAACTCGGTGCCACCTTCCACATTCCGCACCGCTATCTCGCCATGATGCATCTTCACGACGCTGAACACCACCGCGAGCCCCAGACCGGTCCCCCGTTTCTTGGTCGAGAAGAACGGGTCGAATATCCTGTCGAGATACTCCGGCGGTATCCCTCCTCCCTGATCGGTCAGGGTTATGAGGGCGAACGGTGTCTCGCGTTCTAGTCGGAGCATTATCCGGCCTTTTTTCTTCATCGCCTCGACACTGTTAAGCAAAAGATTCCAGCAGACCTCGCGCAGGCGGTCGGCATCGCCATCCACCGTCACCTCATCGAGTTCGGCCACTATCTCGATATCGGGATAGGAAAGCGCGAATATCCGTATCACATCGCCGATGAGAGCCTTCAACGGCACCGCGGAGATGGTGAGCCGCCGCTCTTCGGTAGAGGTGAACAGATTGTCGAGCAGGCGCTTCACACGGTCGCCTTCGCGCAGTATGATATCCATGAGCCGACGGCTGTCATCGTCGGCGCTCTGGGTGTTCGCGAATATGACCTCGCTCGCTCCCATGAGACTTGCGAGCGGGTTCTTTATCTCATGGGCTATCGAGGCGGTCAGTTGCCCGAGCGCCGCCATTTTCTCGCGACGCCGGTTCTCCTCCTCGCGCAGGCGCAATTCGGTGACATCGGAGAATACGACCACCTCCTGTTGATCCACATACTGCTGGACCGAGTAGGACAGGACCCGTTTTTCCCACGCGATCTCGGACCACGCGAGATAGGTGTAGGGCGTCCCCAGTATCTTATCGATGAAGCGGTCGATATCCCCGCAGGTCCGGCGGGCGAAGTCGTTCGCATACATCGTTCTCTTATTGCGGGTTATCACGAACCCTATCGAAAGCGATGAGAATATGGCATAGAAATGCGCCTTCAGTTCCTGCGTCATCAGTTCCCGTTCCATGAGTTCGCGGTTCACCTTCTCGACGGCTCGCGCCATGCCGGTGGCCATGAGCCCGGCTATCGAAAAGAAGAAAAGATAGACGAACAACCGCGAGAAGAACGATACCCAACTCAACGCGTAGAGATCGACAAGTTCCATCGAAACGATGGGGAGCAGGGAAGATTTGATGAGGAAGGCCATCAGCAGGAGGAGCGTGAAACTCGCGACCGTGGTGAAGAGCGCTCCCTTCTCATCCAGTATGAAACCAGAATACATGATGGTGATGACGACGACATACAGATAGGGGGACTCTATGCCGCCGGTCAGATAGGCGACCAGCACCCAGAAGAATATCTCGAGGAAGAACTGGAGATAGGCGAAGAGACGGAGACGCCGCTCGTTGAGGATGCGCCCCATCACGATCGAAAGGAAATTCACCAATGTGAAGAAGAATACGAGTATCAGAAGCAGTTTATTGCGGAAACTGAACAGTTCTATCCGTTCGTTGATGAACGGCAACAGGAAAAAGGCGAAAAAGAGGGCTATGAGGAAAAAGAAACGGATGATGAAGAACGAATGGAGGTTCTTCCGGAAATTCTCGGCGCGGAAAAAGTCCATCGACTATTCGCCGCCCACCGTACCGGCCATCTTGAATATCGGCAGGTACATGGCGACCATGGTCGTACCGACGATGCCGCCGATGAAGACCATCATGATCGGTTCAAGCATCGAGGTGAGGGCGCCGACGGCGACATCGACCTCCTCCTCGTAGAAATCGGCTATCTTGGAAAGCATCGTATCCATGGCGCCGGTCGCCTCGCCGACCCCGATCATCGAAACGACCATCTGGGGGAATATCTTGACATCGACGAGCGGCGTCGTCATGTCCTGACCTTCCATGACCCGGTCGCGCACGAACAGGATGCCCTCTTCGACCACCATGTTGCCCGAGGTCGAGGAAACGACCTGCAGGCCGTCGACGAGCGGCACGCCGGAACTGAGAAGCGTGGCAAGCGTCCGGGTGAACCGGGCGACCGAGGTCTTCTTGATGAGATCACCGAACACCGGCGCTCCGAGCGCGAGTTTATGCATTCGATACTGTATCTTTTTGTTCTTGAGGAGCACCTTGATCCCAACGAACGCGCCGGCGCCGATGATCGCCATGAGGATAATGTTCGCCTGGAACCAGTCGGAAAGGTCGACGATCATCTTGGTGAGTCCGGGCAGTTCCTGCCCCTGACTGATGAACATGGCGGCGAAGGTCGGGATGACCCAGACCAGAAGCACCGCGACGATGCCGACGGTAGCGACCAGAACGACCAGCGGATAGGACATGGCGCCCTTGACCCGCTTCTTGAGTTTGTCGTTCTTTTCGAGGAACATCGCCAGACGGTCGAGGATGGTGTCGAGTATGCCGCCGACCTCACCGGCCGCCACGAGGTTGACATAGAGATCGGTGAAGACCGTCGGGTGCTCCTTGAGCGCCTCGGAGAGCGATTTACCCTCCTCGACCGCCCGCTTCGCCTTGCGCAGGACCTTGCGGAACGCCGGATTCTCGGCATTCGTACCGAGGATGTCGAGCGCCTGTATGATCGAAAGGCCGGCGCTGATCATCGTCGCGAACTGACGGGTGAAGACGACGAGATCCTTGCTCGTGACGCTCCCGGCCCCCAGTTCGATGCGGGTCCAGTCCCTTTTTATCGTGGTGACCTTTATGCTCTGGGCATAAAGCGCCTGCTGGGCCGCCTGCGGATCGTCGGCGTCGATGACGCCCTTGACCAGCTCGCCTCTCTTGTTGGTGCCGGTGTACTTGAAATAGGTCATGCCGCGCCCCCTTCGTGATTTCTGTTCACTTACTGTTGCCGGTGGTAGATTTCGACAACAGGCCGAGGAACTCTTCAAGGTTCGGGACCACCTGTTGCGCCTCCTCCATGCTGATGATGTCCTTCTGGACGAGTCGTGCGAGGTCCTGCGTCATGGTCTGCATGTGATGTTCCCGCTGTCCCGACTGCATCGTGGAGTATATCTGGGCCAGTTTATTCTCGCGGATGAGGTTGCGTATCGCCGGTGTCGGCACCATGATCTCACAGCAGACCGTCCGCCCGCCGAACTTCTTGGGCACCAGTATCTGGGCGAGTATCCCCTGCAGAACGAAACTGAGTTGGGTGCGGGTCTGGCTCTGCTGGTTGACCGGGAACATGTCGATGACGCGGTTGATCGTCTCTATCGTGTTGTTCGTATGGAGCGTCGCGAAGCACAGGTGCCCGGTCTCGGAAACGGCGAGCGCCGTCTCCATGGTCTCGATGTCGCGGATCTCGCCGATGAGCACGATATCGGGATCCTGACGCAGAACGACGCGAAGCGCCTTCGCGAACGAAGCGGTGTCGGACCCGATCTCGCGCTGGTTGACGATGCAGTTCTTATGGGTGTGGATGAACTCTATCGGGTCTTCTATTGTAACGATGTGACCTTTGCGGTTACGGTTGATGTAATCTATCATCGAGGCGAGCGTCGTCGATTTCCCCGACCCGGTCGGCCCGGTGACGAGCACAAGCCCCTTGGGTTTCTTCGCGATCTCCTCGACCACCTCGGGCAGGCCGAGCGCCGAGAAATCGAGTATCTTGTAAGGTATGACGCGGATGGCGGCCGCGATGGCGCCGCGTTGCATGAAGATGTTTGCGCGAAAACGACTGAGGTTCTTGACACCGAACGAAAGGTCGAGTTCGTTGTTCTCCTCGAACATCTTCTTCTGCCGCTCGGTGAGGATGCTGTAGGCGAGCCGTTTGGTGTCGGTAGGCGTGAAGGGCGGCAGGTTCACCGGTCGCAGGGAGCCGTCTATGCGGAGTTGCGGCGGGCTACCGGAGGTGATGTGAAGGTCGGAGGCGTTCTGTTCGATAAGGAGCGTCAACAGATCCTGCAGGGATACACTTGCCGCGTCGACCATCAATTACCTCGCATTGTCCATCGTGCCTTTCGTCATATGCTCTCGGCGCCGTCGGGTGCGGTGTTGCGCAGAACCTCGTCTATGGAAACCTTGCCCTCAAGCAGTCTGAAGTTGGCGCTCGTGCGCATCGTTTTCATTCCTTCGCGGATACCGAGTTGCTTGAGTTCCATGGCGCTCGCGCCGTTCAACACCGCCTCCTTGACCCCCTCGCTGAGCACGAGTACCTCGTAGAACGCGATACGGCCCTTGTACCCGGAGCCGGAACAGGCATCGCACCCGCGCCCCTTGAAGATACGCGGAACGCCTCCGGCGATCTCATCGATCATGCGGTCGGTGATGCCGAGATCCTTGAGCACATGCTTCTCTATCGGGAACTCCTCCTTGCAGGCCTGACAGACCATTCTGCCGAGTCGCTGGGCCGCGATGAGGTTGAGCGAAGAGGTGACGAGGAAACTCTCGATACCCATGTTGAGCAGACGGGTGACCGCCGAGGGGGCGTCGTTGGTGTGGAGCGTGCTCATGACCATGTGACCGGTGAGCGCGGCCTTGACCGCGATCTCGGCCGTCTCGAAGTCACGGATCTCACCGACCATGATGACATCGGGATCCTGACGCAAGAAGGACCGGAGCGCCGAGGCGAAGGTGAGCCCGACCTGCTCACGGACCGGAACCTGATTGATACCCTCGAGGTTGTATTCGACCGGGTCCTCGGCGGTCGAGATATTGACATCGGTCTTGTTGAGTTCGGTGAGCGCCGAATAGAGCGTGGTCGTCTTACCCGAACCGGTGGGGCCGGTGAGCAGTATCATACCGTACGGACGATGTATCGCATCGCGGAACCACTCCAACTGCTCCTCAAAAAAGCCCAGTTTGGTCATGTCGACCTGCAGGTTGCCCTTGTCCAAGAGACGGAGAACGACCTTTTCGCCGAAGATGCAGGGGAGGACCGATACGCGGAAATCCATCTCGCGTCCTTTGCCCATCTTCAACTTGATGCGACCGTCCTGCGGGACACGCTTCTCGGCGATATCAAGGTTCGCCATGACCTTGAAGCGGGCGACGATGGCATCCTGCATGTGCTTGGGCGGGTGAAGGACATCGTACAGGACGCCGTCTATGCGGAACCGGATGCGGAAACTCTTCTCGTACGGTTCGACATGGATATCGGACGCCTTCTTCTTTATCGCGTCAAGGATGACCATGTTGACCAGTTTGACGACCGGCGCGTCGGCCGCCTCGCGGATAGAGTCCTCTATCGTCCGTTCCTGCAGGTCCCCCACCTCGACCTGCACCTCGTCCATCTCGGACAGGAGATCGTCCAGATTGAGGGCGGCATCGTCATCGGCGTGGGCGGAGGAGGTCGTACCGATGGGTCCGTAATACTTCTCTATCGCCTCGATGATCTCTCCCTCGCCGGCGACGACCACCTCGACATTGTAGTCGGTGAGGAACTTGATGTCATCCTGCGCGTTCATGTTCGAAGGGTCGCTCATCGCGACGGTGAGCGTGTTGCCGATGCGCGATATCGGCATCACTTTGTAGCGGACACAGGTCTGTTTGTTGAGGATGGAGATGATGTCGTCCTCTATGTCGAGATCGGCCAGTCGTATCTTAGGGACATTGTACTGTTCGCTGAGTATGTCGACTATCTTGTCTTCATCTATGTTGGCCTCTTTGGAAAGGAGATCGCGGAAGCCGCGGCCCGATTCGAGCGCCTTCTCCTCAAGATTCTTGAGTTCGGGGAGCGACAGGAGTCCCCGCTTGACGAGCATGCCGGTCAGTTGCTTGTTATCCATCGAACGGTCCCCGGTCAATGACAAATTCGGGGGGAAGTATAGCCGCCGATACTTGCCGAGTCAAGAAATCAGTGATACATCGGAGTTGCGGCATCACACCCCTGCCTCCGCTTGACTTATCTTACCCTAAAAAGTAAGATGGGGGCGCTGAGAACAAGCGAGAGGTAGCCGCCATGAGACCGATGCCCGCTGTTTCATTTTTTCTCATTTTCGCCTTCCTGCCAGCCTTTTCAATCTCCTGTTCGACCAATGCCACGCACGGGACGGACGACACGCCCCCTCTCGACGAGGACGCGCTCATCGGGTCCGATGACGGCCTCCTTCCCGACACTGCGACCGACACCATCACTCCCGACGAATATCTGCCCGACACTCTCCTCGACGAGCCCGACGACATAGGGGCCGATGATGAAGAGATCGACGAAGAGGTCGGCGAAGATGCCCCGTTCTCTGACGACCTTCTGCCCGATGATGATGGAACTCCACCGACCCTGCAGGGCTGTCTGACGGGCGAGTACTCACTCTACCACGGGAACTTTCACTCCCACACCGGCAATTCGGACGGCGAGGAGAGTCCCCCCGTCGCCTTCGCCTATGCCCGCGATGTCGCCGGACTCGACATCCTCGCGGTGACCGATCATCTCGAACAGCTTTACCTCTATTATGTCGGCATACCGGACGATGAGTACCCCGAATGTCGTGAGACGGCATCTCAACTGTCATCAACGACCTTTCTTGCCCTGTGTGGTTACGAGTACGGGAGCGCCCGGATGCCAGACCTCATCCAGTCAGCGGGGCACAGCAATGTCTTTTTCAATGATGCACTCCTGCCGATGGTGCAGACCGATTTCCACGACTATTACGCCTCGGTCGCCGCGCTTCCGAACATCATCACTCAGTTCAACCACCCGGGTGACGAGGACCCCACTCAGACCTTTGGCGACTTCGAGTTCTATCCGGCGATATTCCAACAGATGGCCCTCTACGAATTCAACGGGAACGGACCGGTATGGGACCTCTTCTTCACGGCGCTCGCCAACGGTTGGTGGCTCTCGCCCGTGTTTAACCAGGACAACCATTCGGCGAACTGGGGGACCGCGAACGACCAGCGGACCGGCATCTATATGACCGCGCTCGATATGCCGTCGCTCTACGACGCCTTCGCCCAGCGACGCACCTTCGCGGCCAACGATAAGAACGCGACGATACGCTTCATGGCCGAGGATGCCTGCTGGATGGGCTCGCGCCTGTCGGGGCTGTCGACATACTCCCTGACCGTCGATGTGAGCGATCCCGACGAGAACGACTCCTTCGCCGCGATAGAACTCTACGACCCGCTTAAGAACATCATCGCCACGCAGGATTGCACCGCCGCGACCGAATGCCTCCTCTCGTTCGAACTGACCGTCACGGGCCCGACCTATGTGGTGGCCCGCGCCGTCCAGACCGACGGCGAATACCTCGTCGCCGCGCCGATATGGATGATGCCGTGACCCTTCACAGCACCGCCTTCCGGCGGCGGCGGTTCCTCAACTGGTTCCCGCTCGGGCTCGCCTACGCCCTGCTTTACATGGGGCGCTACAATCTGACCGTTTCTAAGAACGCGCTGGGTGACCTGATGACCAAAGCCGACTTCGGCGACATCTTCGGCATCGGCGCGGTGGTCTACGCCTTCTCGTTCCTCATCAACGGGCCGCTGGTGGACCGCATCGGCGGCAAACGCGGCATGCTCGTCGGCGTTGCGGGGGCGGCGTTCGCGAACCTGCTCATGGGTTTTTATCTGTGGTATGTCCTCGGTCTACCCGATCCGGCATCGGCACCACTGCGCACTGTCTATATCGTGCTCTATGCGGTCAACATGTATTTCCAGAGTTATGGTGCCGTCTCCATTGTCAAAGTGAACGCCAACTGGTTCGGCCTCACCGAACGCGGTACCTTTTCGGGCATCTTCGGCATCATGATCGCCTCGGGCATCTACCTCGCTTTCGATGTCACGGGGTCCATCATCGCCTCGCCGCTGGTTGCCGGGCAGGGTTTTAACGGCGGCGACGCGCTGTGGTGGGTCTTCCTCTCGCCGGCGGTGTTGCTCCTTTTCATCTTCGCCGTCGAGTGGTTCCTTCTGCGCGACCGCCCGGCGCAGGCGGGCTTCAGCGACTTCGAAACGGGCGACGCGAGTGCCGGGGAGGATCTCGACGAGAGACTTTCGCCGCTTCAACTCTACAAACGGATACTGACCCATCCGGTGATACTGACCATCGCGGCGATAGAATTCTGCACCGGCGTCCTGCGCAACGGCGTCATGCACTGGTTCCCGATATACGCCAAGGAACAGATCACGGCGGGAGTGACGGCCGGGTTCGGCTTCATGCTCGACCACTGGGGCCTGCTCCTGATGGTCGCCGGTATCATCGGCGGCAATGTGGCGGGGCTGGTGTCGGATAAACTCTTCCAATCGCGGCGCGCACCGGCGGCGCTGTTCCTCTACGGCGCTCTTGTTCTCTGCACCGCCGCGATGCTGGCGTCGCTCGCCAACGGCTGGCTACTCGGCGCGCTTGTGTTCTTCATGTCGGTCGCCGTCATCGGGACGCATGGGCTCCTATCGGGGACCGCAACGATGGATTTTGGCGGTCGGAAGGGTGCGGCAACGGCGGTCGGGGTCATCGACGGCTTTGTCTATCTCGGCACCGGGTTCCAGTCGCTGTCGCTCGGCTATATAACCACTCGCGACTGGTCCTTCTGGCCGGTCTTCCTCCTGCCGTTCGGTGTCGCAGGGATGCTCCTGCTCCTCCGCATATGGAACGCCAAGCCCGGGCGGGCGGGAGGCCACTGATGACGATGACCATAGCACAGGTGTTCGATGTCGTTCGGGCGGTTAAGAGGCCGCTCTGCGTCTTCGACATCGACTCGACGCTCATGAATACCGGCTCGCGCAGTCACCGCATCCTCCGGGAGGCGGCACAGGAGGCGTTCCCCGAACTCGCGCCGTTCGCTGATAAACTCTGCTCCTGCAACATGGCGTACCATCTCACCGACGACCTGCGACGGCTCGGCTTCGACAACGAGAAGGAACTGGCGGCCGTGGACCGGTTCTGGGCCACCCGCTTCTTCACCGACGCCTATGTCCTGCACGACCTCCCCTACCCCGGCGCGGTGGACTATGTCCGCGATCTGCACCGGGAGGGGGTATTCATCTACTATCTGTCGGGACGCGATGAACCGAACATGGGACGCGGCACCCGCGAGTCGCTCGTCAAGCACGGATTCCCGCTCGACGACCGGACGACGATGCATCTCAAGCCAGACTTCGCGATGAACGACCTGCGATTCAAGCGGGACGCTTTCGCCGACATACAGGCGATGGGCTACACGACGGTGGCGATATTCGAGAACGAACCGGCCAACGCGAACGCGTTCAAGGAGCATTTTCCCGATGCGGCGGTGTTCCTGATACGAACGATAACATCGAACAACCCGGCGCCCCTGCGCACCGATGTCCTTCCGTTCGATTCCTTTGAAGATCGCTGATCCTTTAGAAAAAAAGATGGTGCAGAAGGGGGGAGTCGAACCCCCATACCTTGCGGCACAAGATCCTTAGTCTTGCGTGTCTGCCAATTCCACCACTTCTGCACCTTTCGGTGATATGATCACCTGTAAAAGAACCGGGGACCGTTAACGCTTACTGTTGTGCCGGGGCGGGAGCCGGGGCCGGGGCTTCCACCGGAGCGGGAGCCGGGACCGGAGCGGGCTCCTCGGTCTTCGTCGAGGTCATCTCAGGTGCGACCTTGTCGACGACCGACTTCTGACCGCTCGACAGATGAGCCAGCCAGACCGAGTTGATGAAGAAGAGGATGGCCAGCACCGTGGTCGCCTTGGCGAGGATGTTCGCCGCGCCGCGGGCGCCGAAGATGGAACTCGACGAGCCGCCGAATATCGCGCCCATGCCCTTCTTGCCTTCCTGCAACAGGATGACGGTGATCATGAGTACTGATATGATCACCTGCAACACCGCAAATACCGTGAACATTCTCGCTCCCTGCGGGAGGTTCATAAAACACCGGCGATGTATAGCGTTTTTTCGGGTGTTGTCAACATTTTTCTCCGGACACTCTGGAAAAAACGACGCGGTTCTGATACAGTGCGGCGATCTGTCCGTGAAGGGAGCGTTCTCATGAAGAGATACCATGTCGGCATCGACCTCGGCGGCACGAAGATATACACAGCCGTCGCTTCAAAAAAAGGCGACATCCTCGCCGAGGTGAAATTGCCGACCGGCGCGGCGCGGTCGAAAATGGCGATACTCGCCGACATCATCCGGTCGATCGAGATGGCCTGTGAAAAGGCGGGCATCGCGCCGAAGGAGGTCGCCGCCATCGGCATCGGCGTCCCCGGACCCATCGACCATACGACCGGCACGGTCCGGGTCTGCCCCAACATTCCCTCGTGGAAGAAGGTGCCGGTGCGCGACCTGCTCGCTGAACGGTTCGGGTGCCCGGTCCATGTCGAGAACGACGCGCGGGTCGCGGGGCTCGCCGAGGCGCTGCGCGGCGCGGGGATCGGCCTTTCACGGGTCTTCTACACCACCGTCTCGACCGGCATCGGCGGTGCTATCATCCTCGACGGGAAGATATACCACGGCGCGGCGGGGGTCGCGGGCGAGATCGGCCAGACGCGACTCCCCGACGGGACCATCTTCGAACAGGCGGCCGCCGGTCCCGCCATCAAACGGCTCTTCGGCATCGATCCCGAGGATATCCCGGCGCTCCTCCCAACAGGCGACAAGCGGGCGCGGGCGGCGATCGACCACCTCACCCGTCTTATCGGTCTATGGCTGGCCAATGTATCGACGCTTCTCAACCCCGATGTCATCGTCATCGGCGGTGGGCTCGCGAATCTCGGCCCCTGCCTTTTCACGCCGGTCAGACGGCATATCAGGGATCACGCCTTCAGCGAAAGCGCGAAGGTAAAGATCGTCAGGGCGGCGCTCGGCGACCGGTCAGGGATCATCGGGGCGCTGGCATTGTGCGGGTGACGGCCTGATCGGTCAGAGTTCTTCCAGACAGGTGACCTCGGTCCACGGCGCGCCGAGATTCGAACAGGAGGTCTGGTGTCCCATACCGGTCCCGATGGCGATCGCGATGCCGGTGACCGGGTCGACGGCGTAGAGGATGCCGTTATCGGTGCATGCGTATATCACCCCGTCGAACGGGTTCAACTCGATGCCCACGGTACCGAAATCAACCCCCGTGATGGCGACGAGAAAGGTCGCCACGCCATCATCGGGATCGATGACATACAGATCATCATCGGTGCCGTTGATGCCGTAAACGGTGTCGTCCTCGTCGGACCATGTGGCGCCCGAGGTGCCGAAATTGACACCGAGCGGGCCGATGCTCGTCCCGGCGCCGGTCGCGGTATCAATGGTGAGGAACAGATCCTGCGTCGTCTCTATGCCGAACAGCCCATTGACCCGGTCGGCGGTGATGCCGGGGATCGAGGAGAACCCCGAATCGCCGAGCACCGTCACCTCGCAGGTGCAGGGGTCGATGCGGTGGATCTGCGACACCTCGCCGCTCACGCCGCGGCAGTGGGCGAAGAGATACCCGGCGCGGTTGAAGGTAAGCGAGTTGTAGTTATAGCCGTTATAGGGCGCCGGCAGGACACAGACCTCGGTCCCCTCCCCGGTGTCGATATCGACCTTGAGCAGACGCGTCGCATCGGTGCGATTGTCGATGCTCACAAGATAGCGACCGATGATCGGCTCTATCGTATCCGTGTCGATGTCGGCATCGGCGTCGGGGGTGGCTTCATCGCTCAAAAGCGCATCGTCGTCAGGCGTTGTCCCGTCATCTTCCGCGCCGTTATCCGCGTCGGAGAGGATATCATCGGTCTCCGCGATATCGTCGGCGCCGATGTCGTCGCCGGCGAGGAGATCGTCATCCTCCCCTATCACGGCATCGGGGTCGGCGTCCGGACCGATGTCGGAGCCCGTGTCGACACCGGTGTCAGGCAACGAGTTCTCCACATCGGACGACAGGGTGTCGCCATCGACGACACCACCGTTGTCCGGCGTGACATTTTTTGTACTGTTCGAACATGCGGCCGCAAAGAACGATGCCATGCACAGCGCCACGACCCTCGACATCGGAACTTTCATGACGCCTCCTCCCTCTTACCAGATCGATGATGCTATGCCCCTCAACCGAATTTTTTCAGATTCTCGATGCGCGCCTCAAGCGACGGGTGGGTCGAGAACAGGTTAAGGAACCCTCTCCCCACGCTCGCCGGCGATATGAACATGTGAGAGGTGGCCGGCGCTATCTCGCCGGGCGGCACCCGCAGAGCGCCTTCGTGAAGCCGTATCAGCGCATCCGAGAGCGGCCTGCCGCTCCCCATGAGTCCCGCCGAAAAATCGTCGGCCATGTATTCGCGTGAACGGGATATCGCCATCTGGACGATCATCGCGGCGATCGGCGCCAGTATCGCGATGACGAGCATCACCAGTATGTTGCCGCCCCCTTCCTCATCGTCGCGACCGCCGAATATCGCGCCCCATTTCGCGATGGAGGAAAGCCACATGATGGCGCCCGCCATCGCCGCGACGACGGTCTGAATGAGCATGTCCCAATGTTTGATGTGGCCGAGTTCGTGAGCGATGACCGCCGCCAGTTCCTGTTCGCTCATCCGGGCGAGTATCCCCTCGGTCACCGCGACCACCGCGGTCGAAGGCGACCGGCCGGTCGCAAAGGCGTTGGGCACCTCCATCGGCAGGATGTAGAGCGCGGGCGGCTTGGGAAGCCCGGCGCGCGCCGAAAGGTCGTCAAGTATCTCGAACAATCGGCGGTACCGTTGGGGATCGGCCGGGACACCACGGTACATCGCGATGACGATCTTGTGGGAGAAGAGGTAGGAAACAAGGTTCATCGCCAGCGCGATGACAAAAAAGATGGTCGCGCCGTCGGGACCGCCGAGCAGATAGCCGAAGAATACGAGCAGAAGCGTCATCACGAGCAACAGCAGGCCGCTTTTGAAAAGATTGTACATAGTATCGGATCCTCCGTTAAAATGTCATCGGTGCATACATATAAGCATCACGGGTGAAAAATCAAATGGGCGCGATGGCTCATTCCCGCCACACCTCGTCGTGGCGGAGAAGTTCCTGATTGAGGAAGATGAAGGAGAGCGACCGTTCGAGCCGCGCCCGCACCCCGGCAAAGGCGGGATCGCCGGACAGATCGCGTTCTTCCATCGGGTCGTCTTTCAGGTCGAACAGCGTCACCGTGCCGCCGGCGAGGTGACGGGTCAGTTTGTAGGGGTACTCCACGACGCTCAGGAACTGGCCGTTGTAGGGTTGCACGAGATAGACCGGCTCGACGCGCCGTTCCGCGAGCAGGGAACGCCCCTCGAAATGGTGTCGCGGCAACGGGATACCCGCGAGTTCCGCGAGCGTCGGCGCTATGTCGATCTGTGAAAAGGGGATGTCGGATATCCGCTCCGGTTTGAGACGACCGGGCCACAGTACGAGCAACGGCACGCGGAAAAACTCCTCGTACGCGGCCGATTCGCCGCAGAAAAGGCCGTGCCGGCCGTTCGGCACGCTATGATCGCCGGTGATGACCACGATGCTGTTATCCAGATAGGGACGGCGGCGCAGTTCGGCGAAGAAGGTCCTGAGGAACTCGTCGCTCGCGTGCAGAGCGTTGGCGAACCGCTCCCGGCGATCCGCCGGATCGGGATAAAGCGTCCGCAGGTGACGCGGCACCTGATCGAACTCGCCGTGCGCGCTGATGGTGGCGATGGCGCCGAAATAGGGACGCCGCCCCTCCCCTTTTTCCTCAAGCGCGTCAATATAGGCGAAGAACTTGCGGTACACCGCATCGTCCTGCAGGCCCCAGACCCAGACGAGCGGCTCGTCCCCGGGCGTCATGAAGGAGGCGACCGTCTCGACACGCGTGAAACCGTTGCCGGAAAGGAAGGATCGGGTATTGT